>NZ_JBIAHP010000013.1:175434-218784 GCF_042870715.1 Streptomyces sp. NPDC006463
CCGGAACCGTGTCCGTAGCCGCCGGGCCGGGCGTACTCGCCGGGGTCACGGCCGCGTCGCCCGCGTCTCGCCGCCGAGGCCGCCGGGGGCCTGCCACCCTGCGCCCCGAAGGGGTCGACGCCGCAGCCAGGGCAGCAGTGGACCCCGTCCCTGCGCCGCCGCGGCAGCCCTGACCGTCGCGGCACCAGCCGGCGGGTGGGTCATGTCCCTCGGACGCCTCCGGGCCATGGCTGCGGGCCCCCGGCAGGGCAGCCCCGACCCCGCCGCCCCCGCGTCTGCGCGATCCGCGGGCATGCGCAAGCACCGGCCGGGCCGGCTCCGGCGGCCGGCGGATGGGCAGCCTCACGCGCATACGGGCACCGCACCGCGGCGGGCCGGCCGAGCCCGTGGCAGCGTCACGGCAGGTCGTCGGTCGGCGGGTCCGCCATGTATACGTGGGGCGTGTCGGAGTCCCACTCCAGCAGCTCCGCGCCGCCGAGGACCACCTCGTCGGGGTCGGGCATGCCGGCCCGCCGCAGGAACTCGATGACGTCCTCGTCCGAGCGGGCCACGCCGAGGGACTCCTCGCGGCTCGCGGTCCGCAACGTCACCTGCCGGCCTCCCGACGGGAAGATCCGGTGCACGACGACCGGTGCATGATGCATACCACCAGCCTCGCCCCGGCAGCGGATCCCGGCACCCCGGGAGACCCGCTAGGCGGTACCGCTCGTGGCCGGGCCCGGGATGCGGAACGTCGACGGGTCCGGGTAGGTCGCGGCCTCGGCGCGTACGACCCCCTCGATCTCCTCCTTGAAGGCGGGCTCGAAGAGTTCGACGGCCAGCAGCAGCTCAAGCCCGCGCAGGGTCGGGTCGAGCAGCGGGCGGGCCATGCGGGAGCCGCCGCCGGAGAGGCCCGTGAAGCCCGTCCGGGTCGTCGCCGCCCGCCCGCCCAGCCGGTCCTCCAGGCCCGCGGTCGCGTAACCGGCGAGCAGGGCGAGTTCGGTGAGGAACCTGCGGGTCCCGAGGACCATCTCCTCGGCTCCCTGCAGCGTCTGGACGGCGCCGCCCGCGACCTTGGGGTCGTCCGTCCTCTTCACGCCGCGCGCCTCGTACACCGCGAGCGCCTCCTCGAAGAGCCGTCCCGCCTCGTCGACCGCCTTCATCGCCGCCACCAGCTGGTCGATGCCGATCTCGCGCTCCACGCTGCCTCCTGGTCCGGAATTGTGCTGCACAGACCGTAGGAGGCAAAGCCTCGGCTGCGGAACACCCGTGCCGAAGGGTGATCACGCTGTCACCGGACCGTCACAACACCCGACACCCGGGTGCGTACCGCCGAAGACCCCGCCCCTCTCCCGGCCGGATCCCAACCTCCTACGCCCTCTTGCGGGTTGACCCTCAGATACCAACAATGCGCATGACAACCGGAGGATCTTCGGTTGCATCGTCCTCTGAGGGGAACCCCCACATGAACAAGCCTCTCGCCGGCGCCTTACTCTCCCTGCTCCTCGTGGGAGCGGCGGGCGCCCCCGCCATGGCCGCACCGGCCGTCGCGGTCACCTTCGCGGGAACGGTCGCGCTCAGCAACTGCTCCGGCTCCGTCGTCCGCGCACCCGGCTCCCAGCCGAACGACCCCGCCCTCGTCCTGTCCAACGGCCACTGCCTGGAGACCGGCTTCCCCGCGGCCGGCGAGGTCATCAAGGACCAGCCGTCCACCCGCTCTTTCTCCCTGCTCAACGCGTCGGGCTCCAAGGCCGGGACGCTGCGGGCCAGCAAGATCTCGTACGCGACCATGACCGACACCGACGTGTCCGTCTACCAGCTGACCAAGACCTACGCCCAGATCCAGAGCCAGTACGGCATCACGGCGCTGACCCTCAACGACGCCCGCCCCACGCAGGGCTCGGCCATCAAGGTCGTCTCCGGCTACTGGAAGCGGACCTACAGCTGCAACGTCGACGGCTTCGCCTACCGCCTCAAGGAGGGCGCCTGGACCTGGAAGGACTCCGTCCGCTACACCTCGTCCTGCAACACCATCGGCGGGACCTCCGGTTCACCGGTGATCGACACGACGACCGGCAAGGTCGTCGCCGTCAACAACACGGGCAACGAGGACGGCGGCCGCTGCACGGACAACAACCCGTGCGAGGTCGACGAGAACGGCAACGTGACGGTCCGCCAGGGCATCAACTACGCGCAGGAGACGTACATCATCGTCCCCTGCATAGCCCCCGGCAACAAGATCGACCTGAACCGCCCCGGCTGCACGCTCCCCAAGCCGTAGCCCCCGAGCCGTAGCCGCCGCGCCGTAACCCCCGGACCGCGGCCGCCGGACCGTCACACCGGTCCGTGGATCCCGCGCCGCCCGGCTCCCCCGAGCCGGGCGGCGTCGGGGCACGCGCGACCTCGCGCTTCGCGAACAGCCCCCCGCCCGGCGCCCGGACGGGGATACTCGGACGCGTGGAACTGCACATCGATCACCGCTGGCTGCTGGAGCGGCAGGAGTCACTGTTCAAGGACGTGGCGGTGGCCGACCACTCCGCGCTGGTCGCCGCCGTCGCCCGGCACCGGGTGAACACTCCCAGCCTGGACGTGGACGACCCCGACGCCTACTGG
Source organism: Streptomyces sp. NPDC006463 (assembly GCF_042870715.1). Classification (NCBI taxonomy): domain Bacteria; kingdom Bacillati; phylum Actinomycetota; class Actinomycetes; order Kitasatosporales; family Streptomycetaceae; genus Streptomyces; species Streptomyces sp. NPDC006463. The sequence continues at coordinate 178,027 of NZ_JBIAHP010000013.1, forward strand.
CGCGCGGCCGCCCTCCTCGACGCGATCGTCCTGCTCCGCCCGCTTCCCGACTCCAACGAGTACTTCGGCTACGGGGTCGCCGTCGCCTACATCGAGGCGTCCGGCAAGGCGGTGGATGCCTCGTACGAGCAGTGGCGCGACCTCATCACGGACATCCGCATGCTCCGCGTCACCGTATTCGACGTGGCCGCCCGCCTGCGCTCCTGGCAGCCCGCGTAGCACCCGCGGGACGCGTTCCGGCCGGTCAGCGCCGGCGCTGGGCGGGGGTGCCCACCAGGAGGGCGTCGGAGACGAGTCGCGCGCCGCGGGAGAGGCGACCGAGCTGCTCCAGCTCCACGGCGTACATCCTGATCGTGTTCTCGATGACCGACTCGGCTATGCCCAGCATGGGCAGTTCGGCGCGGCTGGTCTGCAGGGCCGCCCGCACCGCGCGCATCTCGTGCTGGAGCTGGAGCTGGACGTGCCGGCCCAGCAGCGCGTGGTGACGGGTCAGGGTGAGGTACCCGCCGTAACGGGCCGGAAGCAGATCCCGCAGCCAGCGCGTGGCCGAGCGTTCCCAGTCATGGGTCCCGGGGGCCTTGACCTGCATGGGCCAGTCCGGACTGCGCGTGATGGTGGCCGTCTGGGGCATTCTCGTCACTTCCGAGTGGTGTCGAACTCTGATCGAGATGGTGCTTGGGGGCGGCCTCGGCCCAGGGGTTGACCGAGGCCGCCATGGGCGCTCAGCGGGATCCAAAGCCTTGACTCGACGGGCGGTCGCGACGTGAGGAGGTTCGTCGTGCCGCGCGTCCGTTCAGGAGGGGGTCCTCCTCCTTGGCATCTGGTGGATCCGGAGCGCCGCCGTCAGTAAACATATATACCGTCGAGTAAGCAAGCGCATGAAAAATTTCATGCACCTCGTTGGCTGAATATCCCCCTGGTCAGCAGCGCGAAAATCCGCCCCGATCAGCCGTTAGAGGAAGAATCCGTGCTGGTCGGCGACCTGCTCGTAATCTTCCAGGCGCGCCTGCGTGCGCTCGGGGTCTGCGTCGGCCATGGCCTGAAGCAGTGCGGCGGACAGCATTCCGGGGGCCGCGTACGAGTCGAACACCAGCCGCGACCCGGTCCCCGACGTCAGGGCCACGTCCGCCTCGTCCACGAGCGGCCCCAGGGTGGGATCGGTGATCAGGACGACCCGCAGCCCCGTGCTGCGGGCGGCCCGGATGGCGGCCAAGGTCTCCTTGGCGTGCCGCGGCATGGCGAAGGCGAGGACCCAGGTCCCGCCGGCCGCCTTGGACTGGAGCAGCGCGTCGTAGGCGACGCTGCCGCCGCGGGTCACCAGGCGTACGTCGGGGTGGATGCGCCTGGCCGCGTAGGCGAAGTACTCGGCCAGGGAGACCGAGATGCGCAGTCCGAGGACGGTCAGGGGCACCGACTTCGCCAGTTCGCGGCCGATGTCGAGCACCTGGTTGGTGTCGGCGAGCAGCCGGCGCACGTTCTCCAGGTTCTCGATCTCCGCGTCCACGGCCGCCTGCAGTTCGTTGCGACGGATCTGCTCACGGGTGTCCGGGGACCCGGCCACCGCGCTCAGGGCGATCGGCTGGAGCACGTCGCGCAGGGCGGGGTAGCCGCTGAATCCGAGGGAGGAGGCGAAGCGGGTCACGGAGGGCTGGCTGACGCCGACCCGCTCGGCGAGTTCGGTGATCGACAGGAACGCGGCCTCGGTGAGGTGGTCGATCAGGTACTGGGCGATCCGGCGCTGGCCGGGGGACAGGCGACGGCCGTCGAAGAGCGCGAGGAGCCGGTCGGCCGGGGGGCGGACCTCCTCCGGCGACTGGCCGCTCGGCTTGATCGCGGCCGCCTGCGCGCGTGCGTGCTGCCCCGATGACACCGGAGGGCCTCCTTCTCATGTCACTCGCGTTCAAACATAGCTCACGCCCTGTGGTCGTTGATGATCAGTCCTGGGCGCGGGCGGTCACCGGCGCGTCCGTGCGGTCGCCGAGGAACTCGTACCAGCGGCGCTGCAGGCACAGGTAGCGGGTGTCCGCCTCGACCAGGTCGAGGAAAGAGCCGATCGTCGCGGTCAGCCGCTCGCCCAGGCCCGGGTCGGTGAGCGCGCCGTCCTCGCCGAAGGCCTGGTGGGCCATGGCCAGGCTGAACATGTCGGGGTAGACCCGCGCGCCGAGGTGCTCCAGCGGGACGCGCAGGGCCCACAGGCCCCGGTTGCCGCCGACCATCGACGGCGAGGCCGAGACCAGCAGCGCCTGCTTGTCCTTGAAGGGCTGCGGGCGGACGCGGGAAACCCAGTCGACCGCGTTCTTCACCACGCCCGGAACGGAGGCGTTGTACTCGGGAGAGGCGATCACCAGCGCCTGCGCCGCCTCGATCCGCTCGCGCAGTGCCAGCGCGCCCTTCGGCAGTCCTTCGTCGGCCTCCGTGTCGCCGTCGTACGGCGGCATGGGGAAGTCGCCGAGCGTCGCGAGGTCCGCCACGGCCCCTGCCCCGGCCACCAGACGGGCGACGAGGGAGGCCAGGCGGGCGTTGACCGAGCCGGTACGGGAGGACCCAGACAGCACGAGCACGCGCAGGGAGGTACGGGCGGGCCCGGCGCCCTCGTGCGGGCGGGCCGGATCCACCGGGAAGTGGTCCTGGTCGGTCGGGTTCATAGCCGTCTCCTGCTCTCGGGTCCCAGGACCCCGGACGGGCCCGGGACGGGTGGGCCGCGCACGGCGGGACCCGCACACGCCGGTGTGCGGGTCCCGTCCGGGCCGCTCGGGTCACTTCGCGGCGGGGTTCTCCCAGCGGTAGAACTCGTGGGCCATCGCGTCCTTCGGACTGCGCCACGTCTCCGGATTGTGCGGGCTGACGTAGGCGGTGAGCCGCTCGCTGAGCTCCCGGAACTCCGGGTGGTCGGTGACCTGCGCGATCGCGGGGCCCGGCGGCCGGTCCGCCTCGATCAGGTGCATGTACACGTCGCCGAACTGGAACAGGCTGCGGCGCGTGACGCCGACCAGGTGCGGCAGTTCACCCGCGTCCGAGTCGGCGAAGAGCTCGGCGATGTCGGGGGCCGATCCCGGCGCCATGCGGGCGACGATGAGGGCGCGGTGCATCCGGTGGTGCTCCTTTCGTTTCGGGGACGGCTTCAGATGCGGCTGACTGCGGGGGCGCGGTTCTCCCGCTCGCGCTGCTCGATCTTGTCCCGGATGAGCGCCATCTGGATGGGCGAGTTGCGGTTGATGTTGTCGGTCATCCACGCGTCGTCGACCGGCGCGTCCGGCTTCATCGCGAAGTCCTGCGTCCACTTCATCCGGGTGCCGCCCGGCACCGCGAAGTACTCCCAGTGGATGTCCATGTGCGCGAACGGGCCGGTCTCCACGCGCCGCGCCCGGACGGAGAGGTTCTTGCGGTCCACGGTCCGCTCCGAGACCCAGCTCCACACCTTGCCGTTCTCGTCGGGGTGCATGGTCAGGCGGAAGCGGGTGGTGTCCCCCTTCTGCTCCAGGACCTCCAGCGAGGCGTACTCGCTGAACAGGTGCGGCCAGTTGGGGAGGTCGTTGGTCATCTCCCATACGACGTCCACGGGCGCGTTGACGGTGATCTCGTTCTCGGTGTGTCCCGGCATGTCAGGCTCCTGTCATGAGGCTGTTGTTGACGAGGTCGAGGAATTCCGCGGGGGTCTTGCAGCGTTCGGCGTCGGTGGGCAGCGCCCGGCCGCGCCGGTTCTCCAGCTCGCCGACGATGCCCAGCAGGCCCAGCGAGTCCAGGCCGTAGTCGTCGAAGGCGGAGTCGGGACGACGCGCCATCTCGGCGGGGTCGACGGTGATGCCGGCGGTCTTCATCAGGGCCGCCAGCTCCTCCAGGGTCAGTCGGTCGGACATGTGGCTTCTCTCTCTTCCTACGGGGGGACGCGGGGTCCTTCTTCACGACCTGGGCACGGCCGGGCCCTTGCGCAGGACGAGCGCGGAGTTCGAGCCCATCCGGCCGCGGCTCAGCACGAGCGCGGTGCGCAGGTCCGCGGAGCGGGCGGTGCCCGTCACCACGTCGAGGTCGTGGCAGACGTCGAAGACGTTCGGAGTCGGCGGCACGATGCCGTGCTCCAGCGCCAGGGCCGCCGCGGCGGTGTCCAGGGCGGCCGCCGCGCAGTACGCCCTGCCCGTACCGGTCTTGGGCGCCGTGACCGGCACCTTGCGCCCGTGTCCGCCGAGGGCGGCGGCGATGGCCGCCACCTCGGCGGCGTCGGCCTCCGGCGTACCGAGGGCGTCGGCGAAGACCACGTCGATCTCCTCGGGCGCGCAGCCGGCCTCCCGGAGCGCGCCCCGGATCGCGTGGGCCAGTCCTTCGCCTGCCGCGTCCGGCCGCCGGGTCCCGCTGAAGGTGGCGGCGTGGCCGGCCAGCTCGGCGCGTACGGAGGCGCCCCTGCGCCGGGCCGCCGTCTCGTCCTCGACGAGGAACATCGCGCCGCCCTCGGCGGGGACGTACCCGCAGGCCTTGGCGGTGAACGGCCGGTAGGCCCGCTCGGGCTCGTCCTGGGTGCTGAGCCCCTCGTACTGAAGCTGGCAGACGATGGAGTACGGGGCGAGGGGTGCCTCCGTGGCCCCGACGAGCATCGCGCGGCTGCCCTGGCGGATCGCCCTGGCGGCGTGCGCGAAGGCGTCCAGACCACCCGCCTCGTCGCTGGCGACGACCCCGCACGGGCCCTTGAGGCCGCGGCGGATGGAGATCTGGCCGGTGCTCGCGGCGTAGAACCAGGCGATGGACTGGTACGGGCCCACGTAGCGGGGACCCTGGTCCCAGAGCCGTTGCAGCTCGCGCTGGCCGAACTCGCCCCCGCCGGACCCGGCCGCCGTGACCACGCCCACCGAGAAGGGGTCCGCCTCGTAGTCGGCCCGGCCGAGCCGGGCGTCCTCCAGGGCCAGGTCGGCCGCGGCGAGGGCGTGGTGGGTGAAGCGGTCGGTCTGGACGAGGAAGCGGTCCTCGACGATCGCGCCGGGGTCGAAGCCCCGTACCTCGCCCGCGACGCGCAGCGGGAGGTGCTCGCACCCCGCCCGGGTGACGCGGTCCAGCACGCTGAGCCCGGACTGGGTCGCCTTCCAGAAGGCGTCGGCGCCGACGCCGTTGGGCGCGACGACCCCGATGCCCGTGATGACCGTACGGGTGGTCACGAGACCTCCTCCTCCGACCGGGTCATGACGACGGCGGACTGGAATCCGCCGAAGCCGCTGCCGACCGAGAGCACGTTGCGCAGCTTGCGGCCGCGTGCCGTGCGGGGCACGTAGTCCAGGTCGCACTCGGGGTCCGGCGTCTCGTAGTTCGCCGTCGGCGGTACCACCTGGTGGGTCATGGCGAGCACACAGGCCGCCAGTTCGATCGCCCCGATGGCGCCGAGGGAGTGACCGACCATCGACTTGATGGAGGTCATCGGCGTCTTGTAGGCGTGGTCGCCCAGGACCCGCTTGACGGCCGCCGTCTCGTGGCGGTCGTTCTGCTTGGTGCCGGATCCGTGCGCGTTGACGTAGTCGACGTCGGACGGGGATATCCGTGCCTGGTCCAGGGCGGTCTGGATGGCCCGGGCCATCTCCAGCCCGTCGGCGGTCAGCCCGGTCATGTGGTGGGCGTTGCCGAAGGTGGCGTAGCCGCCGATCTCGCAGTAGACGGTCGCACCGCGGGCGCGGGCGTGTTCCAGCTCTTCGAGTACGAGGACGGCTCCGCCCTCGCCGAGGACGAATCCGTCCCGGTCGGCGTCGAACGGCCGGGACGCGTGGGCCGGGTCGTCGTTGTTCGGCGAGGTCGCCTTGATGGCGTCGAAGCAGGCCACGGTGATCGGCGATATGGGCGAGTCCGAGGCCCCGGCGATGCACACGTCCATCCGGCCCTCCGCTATGGAGTGGACGGCGTACCCGACGGCGTCCAGTCCCGAGGTGCAGCCGGTGGACACGGTCTGCACAGGGCCGCGCGCGCCCGTCTCCTCCGCGACGGCGGAGGCGAGCGTGGCGGGCGTGAACGCCCGGTGCAGGTGGGGCCCGGCGAGCTTCTCGTCCACGTCCCACCAGGCACCGTTCTGGCTCACGGCGACGTAGTCGTGCTCCAGGCGGGTGGTCCCGCCGACGGCGGTGCCGAGTGAGACGCCGGTGCGCCAGGCGTCGTCCGAGGTGAGGTCGAGTCCGGCGTCGAGCAGGGCCTCGCGGGCGGCGACGAGGGCGAACTGGATGTACCGGTCCGCCCGCGCCGCCTCGCTGTCGTCGAGGCCGTGCGCGGCGGGGTCGAAGTCGACCTCCGCGGCTATCCGCGAGCGGAAGCCGTCCGGGTCGAAAAGGGTGATGCCGCGGGTCGCCGTACGCCCGTTGGACAGCAGGTCCCAGAAGGCGGAGACGCCGATCCCGCCGGGCGCGACTACGCCGACTCCGGTGACCGCCACCCGGCGGCGGGTCACGAGACCGCTCCCGTGCGGTCCGGGGGCTGCTCCCAGGCAGTGCCCTCCGGGTGCGGGGCTTCCTCGGTGTCGACGTGGCCCAGTTCGGGGCGCGGGGCGAGCGGGCCGAGATGGAAGACCATGCGGGCCTCGGTGTCGCCGACGTTGCGGAACCGGTGGCGCATGTTGAGCGGGACCAGCAGTCCCTGGTCGACGCGCAGCGGGTGGGCCTCGCCGTCGAGGTCGACCTCCAGCCGGCCGGCGACCACGTACACGAACTCCTCGGAGTACGGGTGGTAGTGCTCGGCGATGGACTCCCCGGGGGCCATGATCGCCATGCCCATGAAGCCGCTGGTGGAACCCACCGAGGTCGGGGTGAGCACGGCCCTCAGGTCGCCCCCGCGCCGGCGGTTGGGCGGCGTCTCGCTGAGGTCGACGATGCGTGGACGCTGTCTGGTCATGGCGGGTTCCTCCTGGCGTATGCGGACCCTGGACGGGCTGGGATGGGGGCGGGACGAGGGTCAGGACTGCGCGGGTGCCCGGCGGTCGGTGATCAGGTTCATGGTGTGCCGAGCGGCGCGGGTCCGCTTGCCGGCGGGGACCGTCAAGCGGTCCAGCACGGCGGCCTTGCGTGCGCCGCGCACCCCGAGGACGGCCTCGGGATCGGCGTCGATCGGGCCGCGCACGTCGATGAGGCGGACCACGATGTCGTCGCGCTGGAAGATGCTGCTGCTCCGTACGGGGCTGTCCGCCAGGTTCGCGGCGGCCTCGTCCTGGAGGGCGAGGAAGCGGGCAAGTGCTTGTCCGCAGCCGGGCTTGGCGGGGTAGAACAGCGCGTGGCGCGTGACGTCGGCGGCGTCCGGTTCCCCGGCCTCGATGTGGTGGACGGCGGGGAGCGCGGCCCGCATGAAGAACATCCTGGCGGACTCGGGGTCGTTCAGGTTCCGGTCCTGCTCCAGGTAGGGGTTGATGGCCTCTTCGACGGCGCGCACCTCGGGCTGCTCGGAGACGTGCCGCAGGGCCGCCATCAGGTCGCCCTTGACCTCGACCGTACGGACGACGCGGTTGCCGTGCATGAAGAGGGACGTGCGGCAGAGCCGGGTGTGGTCGTCGACGCGGGCGGCCGGGGACGCGTAGCTGGACAGGATGGACGCGACCTGCTTCACGCTGCCCGGTTTGACGGTGAAGGTGAGGGCGTGGCGGACGATGCCGGCGCCGAGGCGGGGCACCGGCTGCAGCCGGGCGGTCGCCGGGCGGGAGGCCTGGTCGTAGCCTCGGCCGGTCTCGCGCAGGACGGTGAACTTGAGCGGGCGCATGGCGCGGGCGCAGGCACCGAGCGGCTTGACCTGCTCGGCGTGGTGCTCGCTGTTGACCCATGCGAGGTACTGCGTCGCGCTCTCCCACTCGCTGGTGATGAGCCACTGCGAGGGGTTCTCGAAGGACTGGCACAGCTGGTCGCTGATGTGGCCCGGGACCGACGCGATGTCGCTGCGGAGCTTTTCGTACGCCTCGAAGAACCGCTGCTGGGTCCCCTCGTGGAGGTCCATCAACAGGACGACCCGGATCATGGAGCCGTCGAAGGCTGACTGCGACACCCGATCGGACTGGGTGGTTGTCATCTACTCACTCCTTCATGAGGGGGTGGAGATCCATCGCGTACGGACCCCTCGTCCGTCACCGGTGGCGTCCGCCCGGGTCGGCGGCCGTCTCGGTCGGGGACGGCAGGCCGGCGCATCTCAGGGGGAGCCGCTGTCGCTCATCGTCATCCGGGTGGGGACGTACCGCTACATGTCCGGATCAAGCGGGTGACAAGGGGCGAATCAACCGGGCCTGATCGAGGATCGGGGGCATAAAGAGTGCACTCCCCCACACAGAAAACAGGAGCCCGCAGCTGATGGAAGACAACGCCGATGTTCGCGTACCGGTTCTCGTCGTGGGCGGCTCGCTCGTGGGCCTGTCCACCTCGCTTTTCCTGAGCCGCCACGGAGTGAGGCACCTTCTGGTCGAGAAGCACTCCGACACCTCCGCGCACCCGCGCGGCCGCGGCATCAACGCCCGGACCATGGAGCTCTTCCGTACGGCGGATGCGGAGCGCGCGATCCGCCGGGCGGCGTCGGCGCTGGAGGGCGTCCAGGGCATCCTGCAGGCCCGGTCACTGATCGGCGGTGACCACACGTGGCTGGTCAAGTCCGTCGACCCGTCGGGGGCACTGCGCAAGTTCAGCCCGACCGGCTGGTGCCTGTGCAGCCAGAACAACATCGAACCGGTGCTGGTGGCGCAGAGCCGCGCGCAGGGCGCCGAGATCCGGTTCTCCTCCGAGCTGATGACCTTCGACCAGGACGCGACGGGGGTGAGCGCCGTGGTGAAGGACCACCGGACGGGCGAGCACCACATCGTGCGCGCCGACTTCCTGATCGCCGCGGACGGACCGCGCAGCCCCGTGCGGGAGATGCTGCGGATTCCGCAGACGGGCAATGGCGAGCTGTTCCACAACGTGAGCGTCACCTTCCGCTCGGAGCGGCTCGCCGAGGTGCTGGGCGATCTGCGCTTCATCGTCTGCTACCTGATGCGCGAAGGCGCGGACGGGGCGCTGCTGCCGGTCGACAACGCGACGCAGTGGGTCTTCCACGCGCCCTGGCACCCCGACCGGGGCGAGACGCTGGAGGACTTCACCGACGAGCGGTGCGTGGAGCAGATCCGCAACGCGATCGGTGTCCCCGACCTGGATGTGGAGATCGGTGGCAAGGCCCCCTGGCACGCGGCCGAACGGGTGGCGACGCGGTATTCGTCCGGCCGGGTGTTCCTGGCCGGGGACGCGGCTCACGAGATGTCCCCCACCGGGGCCTTCGGTTCGAACACCGGCATCCAGGACGCGCACAACCTGGCGTGGAAGATCGCCGCGGTGCTGGACGGGTCGGCGGGCATCGGGCTCCTCGACACCTACGAGGCGGAACGGCTGCCGGTGGCCAAGGCCACGAGCGAACGGGCCTCGGCCCGTTCGGCGGAGCACAGCCACCCGGGGTACGCGCCGCCGCCCACCATGGGCGGCGGACCGGGCAGCGGGGTCCTCACCACGGCGATGGGTTACTGCTACCCGCGCGGCGCGCTCATCGGCGGCGATCCGCAGCGCCCGGTCATCCCCGAGGCGCTGCGCCTGATGGGCGACACCGGCACCCGGGCACCGCACATGTGGCTGGCCAAGGGCGGTGAGCGGATCTCGACACTGGACCTGTACGAGCGCTCCTTCGTGCTGCTCAGCGGCGTGGGGACACCGTGGCGGGAGGCGGCGCACGAGGTGGCCGAGCAGCTGCCGGCGCACCTGGACGCCTACACCATCGGCTCGGGGCCGGACGCCGACCTGATCCAGGAGACGGGCGCCGACTGGGCCGAGGTGCACGGGATGGAGGCCGGGGGCGCGGTTCTCGTGCGCCCGGACGGATTCGTGGCCTGGCGCTCGGAGGGCCCCGTGGCCGATCCCCGGGCGACACTGCTCGAGGTCCTCTCCACGGTGCTGCGGCGGAGGTGACCACTACACCCTCCCGTCCGCCGACCGTGCGCGCGGCCGGCGGACGGGGATCAGCGGCAGGCCCAGCAGCCCGCCCAGCAGCCGACGGGCGGCCGGGCGGGGTGCCGGCGACCGGTTTCCCGCCGGGCACGCTGCGCCGCGTCGCGGGCGCGGGCGCTGCGGCTCGCGCAGCAGGCGACCACGACCGTGATCGCGGCCAGTTCCTCTGGGGCGGCCAGGCCCTTCTCGACACTGAGCAGACTCGATATCGGGGCATCGTTCGGCATCGGCACGGCCTCTCGTACGGGGGCTGCGCGTGCGCCCTGCCGCGGCGCGGGGGGCGGGGCGTCCCGGCGCCGGCGCGGGCTGCGCTCGGACGGTCCGGCGCGCCCATGAGGCGTGTTCCGCGTACTCAGCGGTCGCGCACCGGCCGGCGGAGTCCTGTCGGGTCACCAGGACTCCTGACGCGAACGACGCTACAAGCGCACGGCGTACCCGGCACGTCGATCCGGCCCGGCCGGCGCCACCCCTCCGCGGCCACGGCCCCGCCGTGCGGGTCGTGGCCGTCACCGGTGGTCCGGCCGTGACCGGCCGCGAGGCACTGCTCTGCCGGGGTTGCGCCGGCCGCCTGTACGCCGTGTGCACCACCGACGGCCGCAAGGGCCGCGGGAGCGCCGTCGGTGAATGGGAGGTCGACCACGAGATGCCCGGGCTGTGCCCGCTCTCCGGGCTGCTGCCGCTCACCGGGAGGGCTGCCTCCGTGCACGACCTGCCCGGCGCGACGGAGGTCCTCGGTCCGCCGGACTGAGGGCGGGGCGTTGGGCCTTATGGGTGACTGCGGTCATCACGGCCGGTTCTGCCGGGACTTCGCGCACGCGTCGCCCGCGCGCCCGCACGCCCGCACGTCCGAGCGCCCGAGCGCCCGAGCACCCCGAGCGCCCCGAGCGTCCGAAGGCCCAGCGTTCACTGGTTGAACTCCCCCAGCCCTGCGGCCCTTTGCCGGTTCAATGTCTTGACGCCTGAACCGGCCGGGGAGCACAGTGTCCAGCGGCGCCGCTTGAGAGCGCTCTCAAGCCGGTGAGCTCCGTCGGCTCTTCCCCCCGCACCGCGCCTCACGGCGCCTCAGAGAGGGCACCCATGCGTCAGATATCCGACAGGAAACGGCCCACGGTCCGGCGGGCCGTCCTGGCCGCGCTCAGCACGATCGCAGTCGTCGCGGCCGCCTCGGCGGCGGTCGTCCTGCCCGCCGGCGCCGCCGCTCCCGCCGCTCCCCCCACCCCCGCCGGCTGGTCGCAGGTGTTCCTGGACGACTTCGACGGGGCCGCGGGCTCCGGCGTGAACACCGCCGACTGGCAGTACACGACCGGTACGAGCTACCCAGGCGGGCCCGGGGGCTTCGGCACCGGCGAGATCGAGACGATGACCGCCGACCCTGCGAACGTCTCCCTCGACGGAGCGGGCAACCTGCGCATCACCCCGCGGCGGGACGCGGCCGGCAACTGGACCTCCGGCCGCGTCGAGAGCAGGCGCTCGGACTTCCAGCCCCCGGCGGGCGGCAAGCTGCGCACCGAAGCCCGCATCCAGATGCCGAACGTCACCGGCCCTGCGGCCAAGGGCTATTGGCCGGCCTTCTGGATGCTCGGCGCGCCCTACCGGGGCAACTGGTGGAACTGGCCCGGCGTCGGTGAGCTCGACATCCTGGAGAACGTCCAGGGCATCAACAACGTCTGGGCCACCATGCACTGCGGCACCAGCCCGGGCGGCCCCTGCAACGAGAAGTCGGGCATCGGCGGCCAGCGCGTCTGCCCCGGCACCAGCTGCCAGGGCGGCTTCCACACGTACGCCGTGGAGTGGGACCGCTCGACCGCGGTCGAGCAGATGCGCTTCTACGTCGACGGGATCAACTTCCATACGGTGAGGGCCGATCAGGTGGACGCCACCACCTGGACCGATGCCACGAACCACGGCTACTTCATCATCCTGAACGTCGCCATGGGCGGCGAGTTCCCCGCGGCCTTCGGCGGCGGACCCGACGCGGGTACCGAGCCCGGCCATCCCATGGTCGTCGACTACGTGTCCGTCCTCAGCTCGGCCGGCGGCACCACCCCGCCCACCACACCTCCCACGACCCCTCCGACCACGCCTCCCACCACTCCGCCGGCCGGCGACCGCGACGCGTACTCCGCTATCCAGGCCGAGTCGTACGACTCCCAGGCAGGGGCGGCGAAGGAGACCACCGCGGACACCGGCGGCGGCCAGGACCTCACCACCCTCGGCAACGGCGACTGGGCCCTCTACAAGGGCATCAGCTTCGGCCCGACGGCCGCGCGGCAGTTCTACGGTCGCGTCGCCTCGGGCGCGGCCGGCGGGGTCAGCGGTCTCGTGGAGGTACGGCTCGACAGCCGTACGAGTGCTCCGATCGGCAGCTTCTCCGTCGCGAACACCGGTGGCTGGCAGAGCTGGCGCACGGTCCCGGCGAACATCAGCGGCGTCACGGGCACGCACGACGTCTACCTGACCTTCACCAGCGGCCAGGGCGCCGACTTCGTGAACGTCAACTGGTTCGACTTCGGCCACTGATGACCGAACCGAGGAGAGCACTCATGAAGACCAGGCACGCACTACCCCGCCGGGGCCGGATCCCGCTGATCCCGCTGATCCTGCTGGCCGCCCTGCTCACCCTGCCGGGGTTCCTCCTGTTCGCGCCGACGGCGACCCGCGCCGCCGCCCCCGACTACACGCAGGGCGTCACCGCTCAGGGCTCCGGGGCCGTGCGGATCTGGTTCACGCCGGCCACCCCGGCCGCCCTGGTGGACGTGCACTACCTGCCCGACGGGGGCCTGGGCCAGCAGAACTTCCGGATGGCCGCCGGCGCCGGCACCTGGCAGCAGACCATCAGCGGCCTGGCTCCCGGGTCCACCCTCGAGTACTGGTTCACCTACGAGAAGGGCGGCCCGCTCCACGACACTCCCCACTTCACCCACACGGTCGGCGGAACGGGCGGCGGAGGCGGCGGAGGCGGTACCGGCAGCTTCCCGATCACCTTCGTGAACAACACCCGTGGCACGTACGCCGATTCACAGATCTTCGTCACCGTCCTCGGCCAGGTGACCCCGGGCCAGTGGTCGTACATGAAGCCCGACGGCACCATGGCCCACATCAGCCACCTCGACGCCACGGCCCCCGGCCACCTGGTCAAACGAGGCGTGAACTATCCCGACATGTCCTTCACCCTCGCCCAGGTGGGCGGCACCGTCCCCTCCCCGCCCGCGATCCGCGGGGGCCGGATCTACCTCTCCCTCGGCTCCCCGGTGTACATCCCCGTCTCCCCCGACGACCAGGGCTGGGGCGGACCGGACCTGCGCAACCCGAACGACCCCAACAGCGACGTGTACTACGACTGGTACGAGTACACCTACGTGCACGGACAGGTCGCGTTCGGCGGGAACACCACCCAGGTCGACCAGTTCGGCTTCCCGGTCACCGCCCGGCTGCACCAGAGCTCCACCGGCTACGACACCACCCAGGGCATCACCCGCACCCGCGCCGAGGTGATGCAGCAGTACGCGGCCTCCGTCGGCCCCGCCTTCAAACCGCTGCAGACGCCCTACCGGATCGTGGCGCCCCGGTCCTCGGACCTCTTCCTCCCCGGCGGCGCCCAGCAGAACCACCTCACCGCCGCCATCGACCAGGCCTGGGCCTACTACACCACCCACCCCTTCACCCTGAACCGTCTCGGTGAGACGTTTTCCGGACGGGTCACGGGTTCCACCCTCACCTTCGGCAAGAACGGCGCGGGCTCCTTCACCCTGCACAAACCCACCTCGGCCGACGTCATGGCCTGCGCCGGCGCGATGGCCTCGGGCAACGACACCGAGAAGCAGCTCGGCGCGGAGTTCTGCGCCGCGTTCAACCGGGGCGTCGCACTCGACACCACCGCCTGGTACCGCCCGGCGGCGTACTACACAGGCCCGGCGAAGAACGACTACGCCGGCTTCTTCCACACCGTCGGCCTGGACCGGCGGGCCTACGGCTTCCCCTACGACGACATCAACGACCAGTCCTCCGTGCAGATCCTCGGCAACTCCGACCCGCCGACCGGGCTGACCCTCGGCATCGGCTGGTAATGGTCCCGTGCCGCCGGGTGCCCGCCCGGGCTCCCGGCGGCACGCGTTACCCTGCTTGCCCGGCGAGGTGACAGGCCCGCAGACACCAGGAGGAGCCCCCGTGCCCGAACAACGACCCGGGGACCGCCCCACCTTGGAGGCGGTGGCGGCGCGCGCCGGGGTGTCCCGGGCCACCGCGTCCCGCGTGGTCAACGGCGGCGACGGGGTCCGCGCCCACCTGGCGGACCGGGTCCGCGGGGCCATCCAGGAGCTGGGCTACGTGCCCAACCCCGCGGCACGCACCCTGGTCACCCGGCGCACCGGCGCCGTGGCGGTGATCATCCCCGAGCCGGAGATCCGGATCTTCTCCGATCCCTTCTTCTCCCGCCAGGTGCGCGGCATCAGCAGGGAACTGACCGCGCACGACACGCAGTTGGTACTGCTGCTGGTGGAGGACCGCGGCGACTACGACCGGATCGAGCGTTATCTGGCGGGCGGCCACGTCGACGGCGCGCTCGCCTTCTCGCTGCACACCGACGATCCGCTGCCCGCGATCATCCGCCGGATCGGCGTGCCCACGGTCTACGGCGGCAGGCCGGGCTGGGTCTGCGGGCCCGGGGAGCCCGGTGGCGGCGTGACGTACGTGGACGCGGACAACCGCGGGGGCGCCCGGGAGGCCGTACGGTACCTGCTGGCGCGGGGGCACGAGCGGATCGCGCACATCTCCGGCCCGCTCGACCAGACATCGGCGGCCGACCGGCTGAGCGGCTACCACGACGTGCTGCCGGACGCCGATCCGGCGCTGGTCGCCGAGGGAGACTTCACCGTGGCGGGCGGGGCCCGCGCGATGGCCGAACTGCTGGACCGCCGGGCCGGGATCGACGCCGTGTTCGCCGCGAACGACCTGATGGCGACGGGCGCGCTGCGGGTGCTGCGGGAACGCGGCCGCAGCGTTCCGGCGGATGTGGCGCTGATCGGGTTCGACGACGCCGAGCTGATAGCGGAGAGCGCCGATCCGCCGCTGACGACCGTGCGCCAGGACATCGAGGGCATGGGACGGCTGATGGCGCGCCTGCTGCTCGAAACGCTGGACGGGGGCCGGGGCGAGAAGATCGCGGTCGGCCCGGTGATCACCGACACGGTGCTGGTGCGGCGCGACTCGGCCTGAGCGGCCGGGGCCCGCGCAGGCGGGCCCCGGCCGGTGCGGCTGAGGTGAGTGCGGCCGCGAGCCCGGCCGCGGCTGCCGCTTCGGGGTCAGCGCCCGGGGCACTGCTTCCACGAGAAGTGGTAGACGCTGTTGATGCTGCCGTCGGTCGAGTCGAGCGCCATGAAGCTGGTCTGCGACGGGTCGGAGGTTCCGACCTCGGCGCGCAGCTCGGTGTTGATGTTGAAGTTGCGCTGCTCGCCGCAGGGCGCGAAGACCAGGGCCTGGACGCCCGTGGTGTCGGTGGCCTGCCAGTTGTCCTCGAAGGCGCCGTGGAACTTGTGGGTGCGCTGGGCGGTCTGGCTCATGCCCTGGAAGTAGTAGCTGGCCTTCTGCGTTCCGATCGCGCCCTCCTGCAGGCTGCCGAAGCCCCGGTAGTCGACCTGGGCCACGGCGTAGGTGTAGCCCTGGGGGACGTGGACGACGAGGGAGAGTTGACAGTTCTTGCGGCCTTCGACGACGGGGGCGCCGCCGCCGGCCTGGGCCAGGTACTCGCTGTAGGTGACGGTGAAGGCCGTGTTGTCCGGCGAGACGGCCACGGCGGCGCTGCCTGGACGGCAGCCCGATCCGTTGACGGAGGCGACGTCCACGGTCACCTGGTCGGAGGGAGCCTTGACGGCGGGAGCCGAGGCGGAGGCCCCGGCCGAGGGGGAGAGCGTGACGAGAGATGCGGTCACGACGGCTGCGGTGAATCCGGTACGGAGCGACTTGATCACGTGGAAATGGATAGCGGTCCGCGGGGGCTCCGGGCGGACGACGGGTACGGGGGCTCACCTCTATGGCCGCAACGGTTCACCGAAGAAACGTTAAATCGCATCAAAACGGACGGCTGATCGGCTCTACGCCGAGCCGCCTAGGTGCGATTCATCCGATTTCTCCTAATATCGGGGCAATGAGGAGCCCCATGTCCCGCGTCCACCGGTCCGCCCTCGTGTCCGCTTGGGTGATCGTCGCCGCCCTGACCGTCACAGCGGTGTCGCCCACCCCGGCCCCGAAGCCGGAACCCGGGCCGAGGCCGGACGAGGCCGCCGTGATCGGCGAGGACCACGCCCGGGCGCACGCACGGCTGCGCGAGGCGGCCAAGGGCCCCCAGGGCTACCCGCAGGCGAAGCGCACGGCGAGCCTTGCCGCGCTCCAGGAGTCCCAGCGCGCGACCAACGCGGGCTTCGCGGCGGCGGAGTTCGGCCGGTTCACGGAGTTCTTCCCCTCGCCCGACTTCGGCGTCCACGTGGCCCTGCTGCCCACGGGCAAGGTGCTGCTCTTCTCGTTCGAGCGCGTGGAGGCCGATCCCACCAAGGAGACCGGCCCCACGAACACGGTCGGCCGGACGAACGCGGGCCGCGCCTATCTCTGGGACCCGGCCAGGGGCACCGGGGCGCGGGCCTTCAAGAAGGTGGCGCCGCCCGTCGTGCTGATGCCCGACGGCACCTACGCCCCGCGCCCGGCGCCCTTCTTCTGCGCCGGGCACGCCTTCCTGCCCAACGGAATGGTCGGCGTCTTCGGCGGCAACGTCGGCGGAAAGGGCGGCAGCGGCGCCAAGCTGTCCTTCGTGTTCGACCCGTGGACCGAGACCTGGTTCCGCAACCGGGACATGTCCGTGGGCCGTTGGTACCCCTCGGTCGTCACCGGGGCGGACGGCCGCCAGATCATCATGTCCGGCCAGTCCGAGCGCGGAACGGGCACGCCCACCCCGGTGGTGGAGCGCTTCCCGGCACTGCGCCATCGCGTGCCCTGGCGCCCGTACGACATCCCGGTGAACCTCGACTCGCAGCGGCTGCGGTCGGACGCCCCTTTCCGCAACGACTATCCGCACCTCTTCTCGCTGCGGGACGGGATGATCTACGGACTGGGCCGTGACGCCGACCAGCAGTGGCTGTTCGACCCGGTCAAGGAGGTCCGTACGGACCTGCCGCGGCGGCCGGCCGACTTCCGGGGGTACGGCTCCGCCGTGCCGCTGCCGGCGGGTTTCCGCGGTCCGGACTCCGTCCTGGTGCTCGGCGGCGACCCGCGCGACCCGCACACGTACCGGCTCTCCGGCGGCCGCTGGAGCACCGAGGAGCCGCGGGCCTTCGGCCGCACGCAGGACGACACCCTGATCCTGCCGGACGGCACGCTGCTCACCGTCAACGGCGCCCTCGACACCCGGGACTACGGCAACGGCCCGTTCAACCCGAAGGCGGACCTGAAGTACCGGCAGATCGAGGTGCGCGACGCACGCGGCCGCTGGCGGCTCGGCCCGGCCCAGCGGCTGCCCCGCGGCTACCACTCCAACGCCCTGGTCATGCCGGACGGCCGCATGATGGTCACCGGGGACGAGCTCCAGCAGATCGCCAACGACCCCGACATCACGGACCGGATGGACGGCAGCATCGAGCTCTACGAGCCCGCCTACCTGCACCGGGGTCCCCGGCCGGCCCTGGACCGGGCACCGGCGGGCGAGCTCGGCCACGACAAGGACTTCGAGGTGGTGAGCTCGACGCCGAAGCAGGTCACGCGCGCCGTGCTGCTGGCACCGACGACCGTGACCCATTCGGTGAACACCAGCCAGCGCCACCTGGAGCTCCGGCTCACCGGCGTCCGCGACACCACGATCGGGCTCCGGACGCCGCCGACCGCGGCCGACGCGCCGCCCGGGTACTACATGCTGTTCCTGCTCGACGCCAAGGGCGTCCCCAGCACGGCGAAGTGGGTGAAGCTGGGCGTCCGCTGAGAGCCCGGCGCGGGGAGCGGCCTACCGGAAACGCACCACGGCCGCGCGCCCGGAGGTCCGTACGACGCCCGCGAAGGGGCCCTGCGCGAGGACCGCGTCGTACGGGTCCAGCGCGACGGCCCGGCGGTCCGCGTCGAACACCGCCGTCCCCTCCAGGGCCACCACCAGCAGGGTCTCGTCCGGCGGGGCGACGAGGGTGAGCCGGCCCCGTACGACGGCTGTCTCCACCGTCGCGGCGCCCCGGCGGTACATCACGTTGAAGTTCACGACCGGGCCGTCGAGGAGGCGGCAGTCGGTCGGCTCGTCCCCGGCGAAGTCCTGCGGCGCGTACCGCTCGTCCACGAGGCGGCGTACGCCCCCGACCGTGAGGTCCATGCCCGCGCCCTCGGCGAGGGTGAGGGTGCGGTCGATCCCGGGGAAGGCCGAGAAGGGGCCGTCGGAGCCGACCTCGGCCAGGCTCGCGCGCCACACGAAGTCGTCCATGCCCGCACCCTCGGGCCGGACCGCGATCTCGCGGGTGACTCCCCCGCCGTTCTTCCACACGGCGGCGCCACGGTCGGCGGCCCGCAGGATCCGGACCTCGGCGCCGCCGCCCGTACGGTCGCTCGTACGGCCGCTCATGCCGCCGGCCCGGCCAGCCGCTCCCGCAGCTCCCCGAGGTCGGCGAGGAACCAGGTCTGGCGTCCGCGATTGCACTCGCGGACGAAGTCCCGCAGCGCCGGGCTGGCCGCCGTATGGGGGGTGATGTCACCGAGGACGACGATCCCCACCCGGTACTGGACGAACTTCTGGATGATCTCGCCGGCGACGCGGGTGCTCAGCCGGAAGAACTTCTCGTCGAACCGTTCGGAGGGGATCACGACCCACTGGGCACCCTGGTAGCCGGCATCGCCGATGCAGTCCAGGGCGTCGCGTTCGCTAGCGATGGTCGCACCCTCGGCCTCGCACACCAGGACGGGCACGTCGTTGATCGTCTGCAGGGAACTCATGAAGGTCGACCCTAGTTCCGGACGCGCACGACGTCGACGCGATATGGACCCGGGCGCCGCTCAGGCGTTCTTCTCCATCCTGGGGCGCAGGCGTTCCAGGAGGGCGTAGAGCGTCGCGCTCTCGGACCCGTCGAGGGTGTCGAGCGCGCTGTGCGTCGCCTGCATCTCCTCCCGTACCCGGCGGATGATCTCCCGGCCGGCGTCGGTGGCCACCACGTTCTTGACGCGGCGGTCGGTGGGGGCGGGCTCGCGGCGCACCAGCTCACGGGCCTCCAGGCGGTCGACGATGCCGGTCACGTTCGACGCGTCGCACACCAGCAGCGTGGCGAGGCCGCGCATCGGCACGGGGCCGTCGAGCTGGGCGAGCACCCGGGCCTGGGTGGAGGTGAGGCCGTAACGGGAGGCGGCGGCGGCGAAATCGCGCCATTGGGCGGTGCCGATGGCGGCGAGCAGTTCCAGCAGCTGGAGCTTGGTGGGGGCGGCGTGGGCGGCGGTGTCGCTCATACCTGGAGCGTACTCAGGATCGTTGACATTATCAATTGTTTACTTGACCACCTGAACTATTGAGGTCTAACGTCGACGGAGTTACTTGATGACGTCAAACATCTGCACCCTGAAGCTCTGAAGCCCGAAGAAGGTCCTGCCAGCCATGAGCACCCCCTCCCCCGCCGCCGCCCCGGCCGCCGGGCGACGGAACGAGACGGTCATCGTCTTCGCCCTGAGCCTCGCCGCCATGGTCGTGTCGATGATGCAGACCCTGCCGGTCCCGATCCTCGGCCTCATCCGCAACGACCTCGGCACCTCGACGGCCAACGTGAGCTGGGTCACCACCGCCACTCTGCTGTCGGCGGCCGTCTTCACCCCGCTCCTCGGCCGCTTCGGCGACCAGCACGGCAAGAAGCCCACCCTGGTGGCCGTCCTCGGCGTCATGGTCGCCGGCTCCGTGATCGCCGCGCTGGCCACCTCGCTCCCGCTGCTCATCCTGGGCCGGGTGCTCCAGGGCGCCGCCACCGCGATCTTCCCGCTGGCCCTCTCCGTCCTGCGCGAGGAGGTCCGGCCGCAGAAGCTCCCCGGCGCCATGGCGCTGGTCAGCGGCACGCTCGCGTTCGGCAGCGGCCTGGCGCTCGTCGCCACCGGGCTGCTCACCTCCGGGTCCGGCGCGGACTACCGCAACGCCTTCTGGATGGCGACCGGCTTCGCGGCCCTCGCCCTGCTCGCGGTCGTCTTCCTGGTCCCCGCGACCCGCCACAAGACCGGCGGGCGCACCGACTTCCTGGGCGCTCTGACCCTCGGCATCGCGCTGCTGCTGCTCCTGCTGCCGATCTCCCAGGGGCACGAGTGGGGCTGGGCCTCCGCCCGTACGCTGGGCAGCTTCGCCGGCGCCGCCGTCATGACGGCCGTCTGGGTGCTCGTCGAGCGCAAGGTCCGCGAGCCCCTCGTCGACATGCAGATGTTCGTCCACCGCCCGGTGCTGATGGCCAACCTGGCCGGCATCCTCGTCGGCTTCGGCATGTTCGCGAACTTCCTGGGCGTCTCGTACCTCGTCCAGATGCCGAAGGCGCTCACCGGCTACGGCTTCGACGCGTCGATCCTGCGCGCCTCCGTGCAGTTCCTGCTGCCCGGTGCGATCGTCTCGCTGCTCGCCTCGCCCGTCGGCGGCCAGTTGGTCCGCCACCGCGGCCCGCGCGTGGCACTGGGCCTGGCCGCCGCGCTCGGCGCCGCCGGCTTCGGCTGGCTCGCCCTGGACCACCAGCACAGCGCCTCGGTGATCGGCGCGGGCCTGGTCGTCGGCGCGGCCGTCAGCTTCGGCTACGCGGCCATGCCCGCCGTGATCATGTCCAGCGTGCCGCACCACCAGAGCGGCATCGCCAACGGCATCAACTCGATCTCCCGCTCCACGGGCAGCGCGATCGGCAGCGCCATCGTGACCACCATCCTGGCGTCCAAGACCATCGAGCACCTGCCCGCGGGCGTCCCCGCGCTGCCCGCCGAGTCCGGGTTCACCCTCACCTTCGGGATCGGCGCCGCAGCGTTCGCCCTGGTCGCGGTCATCAGCCGGTTCGGCCTGCGGGGCGGGCACGCGACCGTGACCGCTGCCGCGACCCCGGCCGCAGCCCCGGCCGGTTCGAAGGAGCCGGTTGCGGCGGAGAAGGCCGACGCCGCCCGCTGACCCGCGTGTCGCACTCACCATGCGGGCCGCAGCGCCCCGCATGGTGAGTGCATGAAGGCTACGGACGTCATCACCGACGGATTCGGACGCATCCGGGAGATCGTGCACGAGGTCGTCGAAGGGCTCCCCGCGGAGCGGCTCAACGCGCGCGTCGACCCTGCGGCCAATTCGATCACCTGGCTCGTCTGGCACCTCACCCGGATCCAGGACGACCACGTGGCGGACGCCGCGGATCTCGGACAGATCTGGCAGACACAGGACTGGGCGGCCCGGTTCGCCCTCTCCCTGCCCACCGGGTCGACCGGCTACGGCCACACCGCCCGGCAGGCCGGCTCGGTCAAGGTCGACTCCGGCGAGCTGCTGCTGGGGTACCACGACGCGGTCCAGGAGCAGACGCTGCGGTTCGTCCGGCAGCTCGCGGCCACCGACCTGGACCGGGTGGTGGACGAGCGCTGGGACCCGCCGGTCACCCTGGGCGTGCGCCTGGTCAGTGTGCTGAGCGACGGTCTCCAGCACGCGGGCCAGGCCGCCTTCGTACGGGGCCTGCTGGAGCGGAGCCAGCAGAACAGCGGGTAGAGGGGGGTCAGGAGGTCCCGTCCGTGCCGCTGCGGTCGTCGGGCGGCGGCAACTGCCCTTCGGCGGCCTGGTGGTAGTGGAGGTTGCCGCCCTGCACGGCGAAGAGGGTGGAGTGGTCGCGGGCCGTGTTCGACTGCACCCAGACCTGGCGCTCGGCCTGCAGTCCGCTCTCCACGCGCGCGACCAGTTCGCGCAACTCGCTTTCGGATTCGGGGTGTTCCTCAAGCAGCAGGAGCAGCCTGCGGCGCCACACGGGCTGCAGTTCCTCCCGGATCTCGTCCGCGCCGCCCGGTTCGGCACGCAGGACGAGGACTGCGTCGTCGTCGAGCTGCCCCCCGATCGCGTTGCCGCGCGCCTCGCCGCCCCTGCCGAAGAGCCGGACGGCTCCGTCCCGGGCCCCCTGCCACATGTCGGTGGCCATGGCTCCGATCAGCGCGGTGGCCCCCGCCGTGGCGAGCGCCGTCACAGACTCGGCCAGCATCCGTCCTCCTGGGTTCGGCTCCGGGGGCGCGGCGTCGCCCGCGGTGGTCACCGCAACTCCCCGCGCCCGGAGCCAGGTTAACTCCATGCGGGCCGCCGGGGGCGCCGGCCGTGCGGGCCGCGGGAGCGGCGCCGCCGACCGGTTCCGCGCCCGGCGCGCGGCCGTCAGCCGCGGAAGGCCGCCTTGCGTTCCGCGGAGGCTTCGGCGAGGGCCTTGGTGACGCCCTCGACACCCTCCCGGAGCCCGTAGACGGGGGTGTCGGGCTGCTGGCGCCAGGAGTCGTCGAGGCCGCCGGCGTCGACGGTGTCGAAGCCGAGTTCATCGATGATGGCGCGGACGGCCTCCTTCCCCGCCTCGTCGTCGCCGGCGACCGGCAGCGCGATCCGGTCCGGGTCGCCCGCCGGACGGTGCCGGTCGAGGATGTCCTGGGCGTAGGTGCCGTTGAAGGCCTTGATCACCGGGTGGCCGAGCGCGCGCTCGGTCCAGCGGCTCTCGGTGAGGCCCTCGTCCTCGACGCCGGCGATCCGGCCGTCGCGCTGCTGCGGGTAGTAGTTGCCGGTGTCGATGACGGTGAAGCCGTCGGCAGCCTCGTCGAAGAGGCCGGAGGGCAGGTCCGGCACGTTCTTGAAGGGGATGGTGACCACGACGATCTCGGCGCCGCGGGCCGCTTCGGCGACGGTGACGGGGGTGGCGCCGGTCTCCTCGGCGAGGGCGGTCAGGGTTTCGGGTCCGCGCGAGTTCGCCACGGACACGTCGTGTCCGAGGGCCGTGAGGCGGCGGGTGAGGTTGCCGCCGATGTTGCCCGCGCCGATGATGCCGATCTTCATGAGCTCTCCAGTGCATACGGGATCAGGTCTCGCGTCGGTGCGAACTCCCCCGATCGGCACGGCATTCCACCGGGTGGCCCCTGCCCTGCGGACGAGCGACGTGATCGGGCCGTCGTACGAGGACGGGACGGAACGCGGCGGCCCGTGCGGCATGCCCGGCGCGCCCATCGACGTGACTTTTCGGCCATTTCTTGCATACCGAGAACCGAACGCCTTCATCCGCGCGTACGCGAGGGGGCCGGGACCCCGTCCGGGTCCCGGCCCCCTCGTCCGCGCTTCTGCCGCCTCTGCCGCCTCTGCCGCTTCTAGGCTCCGCTGGCCTTCAGCATGTCCTCGCGCTCGACGATCTTCACGCGCTCACGGCCCTGGGGCTCCCCCAGCGCCTTCTCGGCGGCGTCCAGCCGGTGCCAGCCTTCCCACGTCGTCCAGCGGACGCCTCGCTCGGCGAGGAAGGCCTCGACGGCCTCCGGCGCGGGCGCGGCGGGGGTGAGCAGTCGGCCGTCCGCGTGGTCGGCCAGCAGGTTCGCGACGGTCTCGTTCGCGTCGCCCTTGGTGTGGCCGATCAGGCCGATCGGACCGCGCCGGATCCACCCGGTCACGTACGTCGACGACAGGTGGCCGCCGGCCTCGATCACGCGGCCGCCCTCGTCCGGGACCGTGCCCGACTCGACGTCCCAGGGGAGCTTGGGCAGCTCGTCGGAGAGGTAGCCGACGGCCCGGTACACGGACTGGACGTCCCAGTCGGTGAACTCTCCCGTGCCCTTGACGTTGCCGGTGCCGTCGAGCTCGGTGCGCTCGGTGCGCAGCCCGACCACCTTGCCGTCCTCGCCGAGCACCTCGGTGGGCGACTCGAAGAAGTGCAGGAACAGCTTGTGCGGCCGGTCACCGATGTCCCGGATCGCCCAGTTCTCCAGGGTCTTGGCGACCATGTCGGCCTGCTTGTTGGAGCGGCGGGTCGTGATCGAGCCCTCGTCGTAGTCGATGTCCTCGGGGTTGACGATGACCTCGATGTTGGGCGAGTGGTCCAGCTCCCGCAGCTCCATGGGGCTGAACTTGGCCTGGGCCGGGCCGCGGCGCCCGAAGACGTGCACTTCGAGTGCCTTGTTGGCCTTGAGGCCGTCGTAGACGTTCGGCGGGATCTCCGTCGGCAGCAGCTCGTCGGCCGT
Source organism: Streptomyces sp. NPDC006463 (assembly GCF_042870715.1). Classification (NCBI taxonomy): domain Bacteria; kingdom Bacillati; phylum Actinomycetota; class Actinomycetes; order Kitasatosporales; family Streptomycetaceae; genus Streptomyces; species Streptomyces sp. NPDC006463. Next base: position 202,149 of record NZ_JBIAHP010000013.1, read on the forward strand.
CTTGGCGAGGATGCGCGCGACGTCGAGGGCGACGTTGCCGACGCCGAGCACGGCGACCTTCTCCGCCTCCAGCGGCCAGGTGCGCGGGACGTCCGGGTGGCCGTCGTACCAGGAGACGAAGTCGGCGGCGCCGTAGGAGCCGTCGAGCTCGACGCCCGGGATCGTGAGGGCGCGGTCCGCCGTGGCGCCGGTGGAGAAGATCACGGCGTCGTAGAAGGAGTGCAGCTCGTCGAGGCCTATGTCGTTCGGGTAGTCGACGTTCCCGAAGAGGCGGACCTGCGGCTTGTCGAGCACCTGGTGAAGGGCGGTGATGATGCCCTTGATCCGCGGGTGGTCGGGGGCCACGCCGTAGCGGATCAGGCCGAAGGGTGCGGGCATCCTCTCGAAGAGGTCTATGGACACACCGGGCTCGGCGGCGGCCTCGGACTTCAGCAGCGCGTCGGCGGCGTAGATTCCGGCGGGGCCGGCACCGACGATCGCTACTCGCAGAGGGCGAGGCATGGCAATGGTTCCCTTCGAGCGACAGCAAGGTGGATCACAGGTGGATCAAAGGGAACCATAAACTAAGGCAATCCTTACCCAGCATCCGGCATCGGCTTATGACCCCATAATCACAACTTATGACCTCTCCAAGAGATCCTTGGAGCCGGAGGCAGCGGTGCGAATCGAGCGCCACGAGGTGGGGGTCGGCCGCGGCCGCCACGAGGTGGGGCCGGGCGGGGCTGAAGGACCGGGCGCACGTCATCGTCGACCGGATCAGCGGCGCCCGGGAGGACCACGGCCTGCTGATCGACGCGGCCCCGAACCTCTGCGGCAAGGCCGGGCGGGCCGACACCGGGCTGGTCCACGCCCTCATGGCGTTCGCCTTCGGCCACGTCGACGGCCGGGACCCGGCCGCGGCGGCCCGGGGAACCTCGGCGGCCGAACGGCTGGCGCTGATCGACTCGGTGATCGGCGGTGCCGGCGCGGCCGGCACCGGAACCGGCCTGCCGGAGTACCGGGCGGCCCTCACCACCCTGCGGGCCCTGGCCGGGGGCGACCGCCCGGGCCACAACCGCGCTGGCGGCGCCGCTGGAGCACCCCCGCGCGCGCCATTCCTGCAAGGCCGACCCCGCGCCGCGCACGCTGCTGCCGCTCGACGCCATGACCCTCGCGTCGGCGGCGCTCCGGCGCGGCGAGTGATCGAACGAGATCACCTCCGACCACCTCCCCGAGGGACTGGTCCGCTGCTTCGACGGCGGGGAGCCGCGGGTGCGCACGCACGGCCGTGGGAAAGCGCGCCGCACCGGACTCCTGCTCGGACTGACGGGCCGCCAGCCGCGGCGCCTGCGCCTGCGGGCGGCCGTCGATCCGCAGGGACGCGGCGAGCGGCAGCAGGAAGCGCTGCTGAACGCTGCCGAGGCCGGGGCCGCGTACGGCGGGCGCTCGGAAGGAGGCCGAGGCCGTCCTCAGCCTGGACGTCCTGGCGCCGGTGGGGCGTGGCAGACCGGGCCGGTGGTCTCCCCGCACCTGCCCGAGGAGCTCGTCAAACGGAACTCGCTGGTCAGCAGGCACGCCAGCTGACAGACTGAAACCGCTTGATCACCCCAGGAGGACACATGGCAGACGAGACAGACACCCCGCAGGACGAATCCCCGGCCGAGGCGGCCAAGCGCAAGTTCCGGGAGGCGCTGGAGCGCAACGCCGCGAATGCCCAGTCCCAGCAGGCACATCAGAGTCGCGCGAAGGTCCAGGGTGCGAGCAGCGGTCCCGGCGGCAAGAACAAGAAGGTCCGCCGCAAGACCGGCTGACCCTCGGACACGAGGAGCTCAGTCTCGCCGTCACGGGCGGCGGGACCGGGCCGCTCCGTCACATTGGGCCACTCGGGTGAGTGGGGATAACCAGGAGCGCCGACAGCAGTTGATCAGCTCGCCCGCCGAGGGCGGCTATCTCATGCGACAGTGCGACAGAAGGATCCCCCACATGTTCAAGAAGTTCATGGCCACCGCCGCGGTCACCGCCTCCGTGCTGGGAGCGGGCGCCGCAGTGGCCACCCCGGCGATGGCCATCGGCAACGACAACGGCGTCAACACCGTCAACGGCAACGGCGCCGCGCAGATCTACGGCAACCAGGAGACCCAGGGCAAGATGAGCCCGCAGCTCAGCGCTGTCCAGGGCTCCCTGAACAAGCTCTGCATCGGCCTGCCGGCCAAGGTCAACGCCCAGTCCCTGTTCGCGGTGATCGCCAACGTCGGCGTCCAGGACATCAACGTGCTGTCCAACCCGCAGAACCAGCAGTGCGCCGAGAACTCCACGCAGGCCAAGGGCGACGAGTCGGCCTCGCACATCCTCAGCAACATCCCGGTGCTCTCCGGCAACCTCTCCGCGGGCAGCTGATCTGCCGGCCGGGCGCCGGCGTGGCCTGCCACGCCGGCGCCGCGTCGTTTCAGCGGGAGGAACGCAGAGCGGTGGCCAGGGCGGTGGCGAGCTGGGCCCGGGAGCGAACGTCGAGCTTCTGGTAGATACGGGTCAGCCGTGCCTCCACGGTCTTCACGCTGAGGAACAGCTTCGCGGCGGCCTCCTGGTTGCTGGCCCCCTGGCTGACGAGCAGCGCGAGGCGGGTCTCGGCCTCCGTCAGGACCGCGACCGCCGCCGTCTGCGCACCGCCCCCCTCGCCCGGAGCCGGCTCCCTGGAGAGTTCCGTCCACGGGGCCGCCCCGGCCTGCTGGAACACCTGGGCCGCGGTCTGGAGTGCGGCGCGCGCGGGTGCGCGGCGCCGGCGACGGCGTTCCACTCGGGCGAGCGCGAGCAGCGTACGGCCCCGCTCCAACGGCAGCCGCAGGGTCTCGAACCGCTGCCCCGTCGCCTCCAGCAACTGCACGGCGCCGTCGGCCTCGCCCTGTGCGGACAGGCACAGGCCCCGGGCCCGGTCCATCGCGGCGACGACCCCGGTGCGGCCGAGGCCGCGGGCGACGGTACGGACCGAGTCGATCAGCCGGGTGGCCTCCTCGGTCGCGTCGGCGGCGACCAGGGCCTCGGCGAGGTCCCCGTGCCAGCGCAGGATCGAGGGGTCCACCACCTTCTGCGCGGCTTCCAGTTCGGCGACCTGGCGCAGGGTGGCGACGGCTTTCGCCGCCTCGCCGGTGGCCAGTTCGACGAGGCCGAGCGCGTGCAGGTTCCGGGAGAGGAAGACCTGGTCGTGCTCCTCCTGCGAGGCCTGGATGCCTCGCCGGGCGTATCCCGCGGCGCGTGCGAAGCTGCCGCCCATGGCCTCGGCCATCGCGGAGACGTACCAGGCGGGGCCGGGCGAGAGGCCCGCCTCGATCGTCAGCTCCAGCGCCTGGCGGGCGCGGGCGGAGGCGGCCGCACACCGGCCGCTGCGCAGTTCGACCTCGGTGAGGCTGCGCAGGACCTCGAAGACGTCCTCGGCGGATCCGGTGCGCTGGACGGCGGGCAGCAGGGCCATCAGCTGTCGGCGGGCGTCGTCGAGGCGGTCGTCGAACAGGGCGTGCCGTACGGCGAGGTACTGGGGCGCGTTGCGCATGCCGAGCGGCACTTCGGGGGCGGGCAGGGCGAGCGCCTCCGCGAGGATCGCCTCGGCGCCCGGGTCGCCGAGGATACGGCCCATGCGGGCCCGTACGGTCAGCGCCATGGCCTCGGCGACCTGGTCGCCGCCGAGTGCGGCGAGGGCCCCGGCCCGGGCCGCGGCGTCGCGGGAGCGGACGGGGTCGCCGTCGCTGAGATTGTGCTTCGTGGCGATCCTCAGCTGGACGGCGGCCTGGAGCGAGGGGTCCCCGGCGGCGTCGTCCATGGCGCACGCGAAGGTCTCGTCGAGGGCTCCGAGTGCCTGGCCGGCGGCGTCGATGACGGCGAGCCGGGCACGGACCCGGTCGGCGGGTGAGGCGTCGCGGGCCAGGACGGCGCGGGTGGCGCGGCGCGCGAGGTCGGCGCGGCCGGCCCAGCCGGCGTCCTCGGCGGCGGTGACGAGGCGGGCGAGCTGTTCCCCGGCCAGGTGGGAGGGCGTACGTTCGGCGGCGAGCAGGCCGAGTTCGGCGGCGAGGGCCCGCTGGCCGAGGCGCCTGCAGACCTCGGCGGCCTCGGTGATCTCCGAGGCGAGCCACTGGTCGGGTGTGTCCACGGCCAGTGCGCGGTGGCGTACGGCCTGGACGGGGTCGTCGACGGCGGCGGCCAGCGCGGCGTGCCCGGCGGCGCGTTCGGGCCAGCCCGCGTCCGCGGCGAGCGCGGTGGGCAGGGCGCCGGCGGTGAACTCGACGGTCCCGTCCTCCCCGACCCTGACCAGCGCGGCCCGTTCCGCCTCGGCCAACTCGGCCTCGGCGTCCGGGCGCCCGGCCCGGCGCAGCAGGGCGGTGGTCGGGCGGGCGGCGAGGGCGGCGAGCAGCAGGGTGCGGCGGGCCTGGGCGGGGGCCTCGGCGAGCAGTCGCCGGGCCACTTCGCGGGCCTGGCCCGAGACGGGCAGGGTGTCGGCGTGGTGGGCGCCGGTGTCGCGGGCTCCGGCGGCCTCGGCGAGGGAGTGCCCGAGGGCGAGGGCGAGGCGGGGGTTGCCGCCGCTGGCCTGGTGGATGCGTCCGGCGAGGCGGGCCGGGAGGCCGTGGCGGACGAGGAGTTCGGCGACCTCGTCGGCGCCGAGCGGTGGTACCCGGATCGCTGGTGTACCGGCGCCGCAGAGGGGTTCGCCGACGGACGTGCCGCCCTGGACGCATTCGGCGACGAGGACCCGGACGCGCGGCGGGGTGAGGCGCAGGGCGAAGCGGAGCAGGTCGGTGCTCTCGGCGTCGAGCCACTGGGCGTTGTCGAGGACGAGCAGGACGGGGTGGCGGGCGGCGAGCGTCCGGAGCACCTCGACGACGGCGAGGCGCAGGGCGACGTGGTCGCGGCCGTCGCGGGGGGCGTCCGCCTCGCGGCGCAAGAGGGCGATCGCGGTGCGCTGGGGGCCGGAGAGCCGTTCCAGGGCGGCGGCGGGGACGGTGGCCAGCAGGGCTGCGGCGGAGGCTTCGGGGATCCACTGGTCGGCGGCCTCGGGTGCGAGGCGCAGCACGGTCTCGCGGCGCGATTCGGCCGCCGCCGCGACGGCGCGGACGACCTCGGTCTTGCCCGCGCCGGCCGGACCGGTGAGCAGCGCCCGGCCGTGCGTGGTCAGCGCGCGATCGACCGCTTTGACCAGTTCGCCCTGTCCGACACTTGTGTCAGCGTGCCCCGTCGCCGCCACCACGCACAGCCACCAGCCTCTCGGTCCCCAGTCCCTGTGCCTTCCCTGTGACGCGACAATACGAGGTCGGATGACGGGTGAACACGGATTGTGACGCAGAAATCAGTCACGCGGCCGGAAAAGCCGGCGGGCCTGCCGATACGAGGTGTATCGGCAGGCCCACTGGTTCACTTGGTCCGTACTTTCGGCCCGTCAGGCCGGGTGGAGAACCGGATCAGAAGCCGAGGCCCCAGGAGTCGATGTAGCCGGTGTCGGCGGAGTACACGTCCTGGACGCGCAGCTGCCAGGTGCCGTTGGCGGGCAGCGCGGAGGCGTTGACCGTGTAGGTCTCGGAGACGTTCGCGGCGCTGTCGCTCGACGAGGAGTTCTTCAGGCGCTGGACGACCGCACCGCCGGGACCGACCAGGTCGATCACGACGTCACCGCGGTAGCTGTGCTTGACGTCGACGTACACCTTGAGCGCGGCCGGGGCGTTGCCGGCGCGGCCCGAGACGGTGATGGAGGAGGAGACGGCTCCGCCGTTGTCCGGGATCGCCACGTCGGTGGTGTTCTCGTACGTGGGGGCGGGCCCGGAGGTCACCGCGGTGACGGTCGCGGCCGCGTCGGCGAGGCCGGCGCCGCAGCCACCGGTGCAGGTACCGGCCAGCGGGCGGGCGTTGGTCTTGATGGCCGACTCGACCTGCGCCGGGGTCAGCGAGGGCTTGGCGGCGACGAGGAGCGCGGCGAGGCCCGCGACGTGCGGGGCGGCCATGCTGGTGCCCTGGTAGGGCTTGTAGATCTCGGCGCCGGGGGTGGTGGTGCCGGCGTTGAGGGAGGAGAGGATGCCGTTCTCGGGGGTGGTGACGGTGCCGGGGGTGTCCGTGCCGCGTCGGGTCTCACCGCCCGGGGCGGCGACGTCGATGATCGCGCCGTAGTTGGAGTAGAAGGAGCGGTCGCCGGTGCGGTTGCTGGCAGCCACGTTGATCACGTTGTTGCAGCTCGCGGGCGAGAAGCCGGCCGCGTCCGCGTTGCTGTTGCCGGCGGCCACGACGACGGTCGTGCCGCGGCCGACGGCGGCGTTGATGGCGTTCTGGTAGGTGGCGGTGCAGGCACCCGAGCCACCGAGGCTCATGTTGATGACCTTGGCGGGGGTGGCGTTCGCCGGGACGCCCGCGACGGTGCCGCCGGACGCCCAGGTGATGGCGTCGACGATGTCCGAGGTGGCGCCACCGCACTTGCCGAGCACGCGGACGGGCTGGATCTTCGCGTTGTACGCGATGCCCGCGACGCCCTTGGCGTTGTTGGTGGCCGCGGCGATGGTGCCCGCGACGTGGGTGCCGTGCCAGGAGGAGTTGCTGGCGGTGGAGCCGGTGCCGCACTCGCCGGCGGCGCTCCAGTCACCCTGGTCGGCGGGGTTGTTGTCGCGGCCGTTGCCGTCACGGGCGGCGGTGGCGTTGCTGATGAAGTCGTAGCCCGCGACGATGTTCGGGGCGACGTCCGAGTGGGCGACGTAGCCGGTGTCGATCACGGCGACGGTGACGCCGGAGCCGGTGGTCTTGTCCCAGGCGGCGGGGACGTTCATGCCGGCGGTGGGCTCGAAGAGGTCCCACTGCTTGGCGTACTCGGTGTCGTTCGGGGTGGCCAGCGCGTAGGCGCGGGAGTCCGGCTCGACGTAGGCGACGTCCGGGTCGGCGCGGAACTGGGCCATCACCTTGGCGGCGTCGGCGGGAGAGCCGAGGCTGACCAGGGCGGCGCCGGTGCCCAGGCGGCGGTCGAACTTGGCCTTCTTGCCGGCCTTCTTGCCCTTGGCGGCGGCGTCGTCCGCGGCGGCGGTGTTGGAACTGGCCTCGGAGGCGGAGGCCTTGTATCCGACGATGAGGTTCTCGACCGGAGCGGCGGACGCGGTGGCGGCCGGAGCGGCAGCGGCGGGGTCCGAGGTGGCCAGCGCCATGGAGGTGGTGGCGGAGCCGGCGAGCAGCGTGACGGAGATCGCCGCCACGGATATGAGCCTACGTCTGGATGCGTGCACGGTGTTCCCTTTCGCGGGCCGATTCCGGGCAGGCCGGAGCGGCCGGTCGGTGCAGTGTGGGAGGTGACTGGCGGCTGCGGGGCCGGGAGCGAGCTGGTCAAACTCGTCCCGGCCGCCGCGCGCCACGTTGCCCCGGCCTCGACGGCGGGGCAGGGCAACGGCGGTACCGGCGATTCCCCCTGGTTGGACGGCATCATGCCATGTGGGGTTGGCGTGTCGACCGCTGGGTCAGGAAGATCGCCGGTGGGCAGACAGTAGGCAACACGGGGATGAACTGGATACGGGGAAAACCCTTGTCCGCGCCCTGCCCCTCCCCCTCCGGTCCCTCGGCGGGCGCCGGGCTCCCCTCGGCGGCCGCTCCGGCGTCATTCCCCGGCCGCCTCCCGGCGGGGCGGGAAGAGCTTGCGGAAGTACGTCCAGCTCGTTTCGTTCGGCTCGGTCCACTTGTCCGGGGCGTGGGCGAACTCGGGGTGCCGGGCGGCGATGTAGTCGCGGGTGCGCTCGGGGACCTCCGCGTAGGAGCCGAGTTTGCGGCCGCGGCAGTGGAAGGTGAGGCCGCCTGGGCGTGCGCCCTGTTCCATCCAGGGCAGCCAGGGGGACATCCGGGTCCAGGACATCGTCGAGGGGACGCTCGGCGCTTCGGTGGTGAGGACGGTGGCGGGCGCGAAGAACTGGAAGAGCTCCAGCGCCCGATAGGTGTCGTCGGCCGAATTGTCCGGGTATTCCTCGACCGGCAGCGGCGAGGGATAGGCCAGCGGGATCTCCAGGCTGAAGCAGATCTGGTCACCCAGCTCCGTCATGGGGACCGGGAAGGGCCGCCACTTCTGGTTCGCCGGATCGTTCCAGACGTGCACCACCGGCTTGTCGCCCCAGTTCTCCAGGATCTCCCGGGTCCGGGGGTCGAGGTAGAAGGCGGCCTCCCTGGACAGCAGCTGGTAGCCGCCGCTCTCCTCGTCCGTGACGAGTCGGGCGACATTGAGCCCTTCGAAGCCGAAGAGGCGCTGGTAGGGCTCGCCGGGGGCCCATGAGTGGACGTCGCCGGACCACCAGAAGGTCACCTCCTCGCCGTCGAGCGAGGCGCGGGTGCGGGCGAGGGCGTGCAGCAGCTCGACGGGCGTCATGGCGGATGTCATACGCCGTACTGTGCGCGGCCGCCGCGGAGACCGGCAAGCGGCCGCACGGACAAATCCCCCGCCGGTTCGGCCGGTTCGCGCGGGACGGTCCGCCGGCCGAAGCCGCCCGGTCTCCCGAGAAGGCAGATCTTGTACCCATAAATCGCGATCCGGGGCGAATGGTTGCGCTTGGCGCCCGCCATGCGGATGCCAGGTTGACGACGCTGTCGCCACGGGCGACGGTGACCGCCATGGGGAACGAACGCCGCCTGCTCACTCTCGTCATCTGCCTGGTCCTGGGCAGCGGGCTCACCGCCGCCGTGCTCGGGGCCTCGCGAGCGGCCGGACCCCACGCGGGGATGACGGCGGCCGGTCCGGCCCCTTCCGACTACGTGGACATATCGGAGGTGCCGCGCGCCCCGGGCCCGGCGGCCGCCGCGGGCCCCGACGCCTCGGGCGGCTCGGTGGTCGTGGAATGCGGCCGTAACGAGCAGGGCCATTACAACGAGGACAACCTGGTGGTCTCGCCCGGGCTGCGGGCGGGCGCCCACCACACGCACGCGTACGTGGGGAACCTCTCCACGGACGCGATGTCGACCGACGCCTCCCTGGACGCGGCCGCCACCAGCTGCACGGGCGGCGACCGGTCGGCGTACTACTGGCCGGTCCTGCGCCGTCCGGACCGGCCGGGCACACGTCCGCACGAGAACTCGGCGGGCCACGGCAACACCGGCGAGATCCTGCCGGAGGCCTCGGTGCTGGTGGAGTTCCGCGGCAGTCCGGTGAGCAAGGTGGTGGCGATGCCCCGGTTCCTGCGGGCGATGACCGGCGACGCCGTCGCGTACACGGCGGACAGCGACGCGGACGTCCGGGCCCGCTGGGGCTGTTCCGGCTCCCCCGACCGGCCCACCACCCGTTATCCGCGCTGCCCCGCGGGAGAGCGCGTCACCCGCACCCTCACCTTCCCGAGCTGCTGGAACGGCCTCGACACCGTCAGCGCCGGGCACCGCTCGCACCTGCGGTTCCCCTCACCGAAGGGCGTCTGCCCGCAGGACACCTTCCCCGTGCCCGAGCTCCGGATCTCCCTGGCCTACGACGTCCCCTCCGGGGTGCCCGTCGCGATCGACTCCTTCCCCGAGCAGCGGCACAGCCCGAGGACGGACCACGCGATGTTCGTGAACGTGATGACCGCGCCGCAGATGGACGCCGTGGTCGACTGCCTCAACTCGGGCCGCGCCTGCCGGATGTGAGCGGCGCACCGGACCTCGCCCACCCGAGTGACGCACGCCACATGAACCGGACGGGGCCGGGTGGCGTGTTCCGACAGCACCACGTACGCGAGGAAGACGGAGAGGGTGAGATGGCCGGACCACTGTGGCCCCGCACTCGGCGGGGCTCGACCGATGAGGCACTGATCAAGTCGGTGTACGAGGAGCACGGCCATGCCCTGCTCGCGTACGCCACGCGGTTGACCGGGGACCGGGCCGCCGCCGAGGACGTCGTCCAGGAGACGCTCATCCGGGCCTGGCGGCACTCCGAGGTCCTCGTCAATGGAAAGGGCTCGGTGCGCGGCTGGCTGCTCACGGTGGCCCGCAACATCATCACGGACCGGTACCGGGCCAAGGCGGCCCGGCCGCCGGAGGTCTCCGGGGCTTCGGCCACTCCCCCGGTGGAGGCGGACCACGCCGACTCCGTGGTGGACACGATGACGGTCCTCGGGGCCCTCGACCAGCTGTCGCCGGAACACCGGGACGTCCTGAAGGAGTTGTACTACCGGCAGCTCAGCGTCGCGGAGGCCGCGGACAGCCTCGGCATCCCGGCGGGGACGGTCAAATCGCGTTCGCACTACGCGCTCAAGGCGCTGCGCGACGTCTTCCGGGACAGCGGCATCAAGGACAACAGCGATGGCAGACGACCGGGCAGGCCGCCCCAGCAGCCCGCCGGACTGCGTGAGGTGGTGGCATGAACCGGCAGCGGCACGAGGAGGAACTGCTCGGTCCGTACGTGCTCGGCGTCCTGGACGCGGAGGAGTTCCGCCGGGTCGAGGAACACATGAGCGGATGCGTGCAGTGCCGGGAGGAGGTGGCCGCCTTGCGCGAGATGGAAGCGGCGCTGGGTGAGGTGCCCGAAGAGGCGTTCTTCGACGGACCGCCGCAGGGCGGGGACCTGTTGCTCCAGCGCACGCTGCGGGAGATGCGCGGCGAGCGCGAACGCGCGCGCCGACGCGGCCTGGGAATCGCCGGGCTGGCCGCGGCGGCCTCACTGGCCGCCGTGTTCTGGGCCGGTACGCAGCTGGGGGCGGGAGATCCGGATGTGGTGGCCCTGCCTCCGCAGCCCTCCGCGACGGCGCCGGCGGACCCCTCCCAGCCCGCCGGGACCAAGAACCTCGCGGCGACCGATCCGGCCACGGGCACGCGGATGACCGTACGGATGACACCCGCCACGAAGTGGGTCCGGGTGCACGCCGCGGTCACCGGGCTTCCGCCGGGCGAGCGGTGCCGGCTGGTCGTGGTCGCCAAGGACGGTACGCGCTCCACCGCCGGCGGCTGGGTCGTGGGCAGCACGGAGAACGGCGAGGGCAAGGGCGCGTCCCTGGACGGCTCGGCGGCCGTGGACGCGTCGATGATCAAGGCGATCACGGTCGAGAACGAGGCGGGCAGGACGTTCGTGTCCGTACCGGTCTGACCGGAACACGGCGGACCTGAGCGGACCGCAACGCGCCGGACAGCGTGACGGAGCCCGGGAGCATATCCAGCTCCCGGGCTCCTGTTTGCCACCCAATTGCGCACACCGGCGGCGTTTAAGAGTCGCGGATCATTCTTAGATCGACGTGTTCTGCCTTTGAACTACCGCGCCATGAGGAGAGGCGCAGAGGGGACTTGAACCCCCATCCATCGATGATCGTCCACACTCGGTCGATCCGGTGTTCGGCGGCGAATACTGAGACTGGAGCGAGAATCTGAGATTAAGGGGCCGCCTCTACCAGCTTGGGCCACCCCGGCACGCAAGGCCGGGGGAGGGATTCGAACCCCCAACTGACACCCCTGTTCAGCTTCAACATCAGTTTCAGCTTGCGCTCTCGCGCACCCCCTGCAGACATGCAGAGGGAGATTTCGGGGCTACCTGAACAGGTAGCCGAACACCGCGTCCCCGACCCGCTGGTCGGTGACCTCGGCGCTGTTGGCCTCCTCGCGGGCGAACTTGACGGCCTGCTGGAGCTTCTCCACGCGGTCGAGCAGTTCGTTCACCCGCCGGGCCGGGAGTGCGCCGGAGAACTTCACCGTCGTCCAGTAACCGACCGGGACGTCCTCGTAGTAGACCTCGACCTGCGCCGGGTGCTTCTCGGTCGCCTCGGCCTTGACGTGGTTGCGCGGCACCTTCTTGGTGCGGATCGTGCGCACCGGGTCCGTCTTCCACGAGTCCGTGGAGGGGTCCAGGTTCCAGGACTCGGACGCGTCCAGGACCGGCAGCTTCCGCACGAAGGTGTGCATGTCCGTGAGCTGCTTCTCCAGGAAGAGCAGGTAGGGCACGGGTACCTGCGCCAGCAGGACGCTGCCGTCCACGACGACGTCGGCGGCCGCGGTGCGGTTCGCCCAGTCCTTGGTCGCCGTCACGTCGAACAGCCGCGTCAGCGTGCCGGCCGTGGCCCGCAGCACGTCCTCCGCCTTGACCTGGACCCGGGTGGACTCGGGCGGCAGCTGCTCGCCCTCCTCGTCCTTGGGCTGGTAGGTCCGGGAGATGCCGGCCAGCAGGGCGGGCTTCTGGACGTCGTGGTGAGCCTGCGAAAGCTCCTGGAGGGACTTGGACTTGACGCCCTTTTCCACTGCGATGATCTGATTCAGCTTCGGCACGCGCTGAACCTAACAGGAGACGGCGCCGCCCGTACATTCGAATAGCGCCCGCGCGTCCGGGCGGACCGGGGCGGCCGGCCACCGACGCGGGACGATCATCACATTGCGGTCCATGACATCCTGTGACGTCACAACTCGCCGGACGGGATCGGCGGACGTCCGGGGAATATGGGGAAGGTCCATGAGGCTCTGCTTCCTGGTGGAGGAGCACTACCGCCACGACGGCATGCCGAACGAGGTGATCGGGCAGCTCAGCGCGTGGGGGCACCAGGTCGACGTGGTGCGGCCGGGGGGCTCGCTGCTGCGCATGACGGAGGCGGTTCGGGCGGGCACGCACGACGCCTGGGTGCTCAAGACGGTCTCCGGCGGCCCGGGGCTGACCCTGCTCGAAGCCGCGGCGGCGACCGGGACGACCACCGTCAACGACGCCCGGTCGATCCGGGGCGTACGGGACAAGGCGCTGGCCGCCGCCATCGGCCGCGCCCGGGGCCTTCCGCTGCCGCCGACGTACGCGGCGGCCCGCCCCGAGCTGCTGAGGGAGATACCGGAGGCGGAGTACCCCCTCGTCGTCAAGCCGGCCGACGGGAGTTCCGGGCGGGCCGTGCACCTGGTGTCCTCGCCGGAGCGGCTGGAGTCGCTGCTCCCCGTCCTCGCGGGAGAGGGCCTGCTCATCGCCCAGCCGTACGTGCCCAACTCGGGCACCGACATCAAGGTGTACGGGGTCGGCGGGGAACTGTTCGCCACCGAGCGCTGCTCCCCGCTGAACCCGGACCCGTCGGTGCGCGAGCGCCGCGTGCCGCTGTCGGCGGAGGTCGCGGCGATCGCCGAACAGGTGGGAGCTGTCTACGGGCTCGACCTGTACGGGGTGGACGTGCTGCTGGGTCCCGACGGGCCCGTGGTCGTCGACGTGAACGACTTCCCGAGCTTCCGTCAGGTGCCCGACGCGGCGGCGCGGGTGGCCCGGGCGGTGCTGGAACTGGCGCGCACGGGCGGCTCCGCGCCTCCGCCCGCGGCGCCGGCGCCCCCGTACGTGCTGCCGGTCTCGATCCCGGCGCAGATGTCCGCCCGGGCGGGGGACGGCGCGTGAGGATCGGACTGATCACGCCGGAGCCGGGGCATCCGCTGCTCGCGGCGACGTCCGCGCTGCTGGCGAAGGAGCACGTCGTCGATGCGCTCGACCCGGCCGGAACGGACCCCGCCGCGCCCATGGCCGTCGCGCCGTTGGCCGACGTGTACCTGCTGAAGTCGCGTACCGAGCGGGCGCTGGACCTCGCGCGGGACCTGGAGCGGCGGGGCGTCCCCGTCGTCAACACCGCGGCGGCGACCGCACTGTGCCAGGACCGTACGGCGATGGCGGAGCTCGCCCTGCGGGCCGGACTGCCGTTCGCCGCCACCCGCACCGTCGGCGCCCTCTCCGCGTGGGCCTCGCACACCGCGCTCTCCTCCCCCGTGGTGGTCAAGAGCCGGTACAGCCGCCGGGGTGACCTGGTGGCCCGGGTGGACGACCCGGCGCGGCTGCGGGAGTTGGCGGCGGCCTGGCCGCAGGAACCGGTGGTGGTACAGGAGTTCGCGCCCAACAGCGGCTGGGACCACAAACTGTGGGCGATCGGGGACCAGGTCTTCGCGGCCCTGCGCCGTTCCGAGCTCTCGCCCGGCGGGCGGGGACCCGGCCTGCCGCTGGACGCCCACGAACTGCCCGCCGGGTGGGCCGGTCTGGTCCGGGCCGTCGGCGCGGCGTTCGCGCTGGACGTCTACGGCGTGGACATCATCGACGCGGGCGGCGGCACGCCGCTGATCGTGGACGTGAACGCCTTCCCCGGTATCCGCGGCCAGTCGGGCGCCCCCGAGGCCCTGGCGGCCCTGACCCTGCGGCGGGCCGTCGGCGGGCCCGGCTAGCGCGACTGGGGTGTCGCGCCGCCCACGGCCCGGTGGATCGGTGAGGATCGGGGCATGGGCTTCGTCCTGCCGGTCCTCTTCGCGCTGTTCGCGGCTCTCAGCAACGCGCTCGCCACCGTGCTGCAGCGGCGGGCCGCGCTCACCGTGCCGCAGAGCCACGGCTTCCGGTTCGGGCTGGTCCTCGACCTGCTGCGGCGGCCGCTGTGGCTCGCCGGGATCCTGGCCGTGATCGCGGCCGGAGTCGGGCAGGCCGCGGCGCTGGCCACCGGCGCGCTGGCCCTCGTACAGCCCCTGTTCGTCCTGGAGCTGCCGCTCGCGCTGCTGATCGCCTCGCTGGTGGCGCGCGACCGGCTGCCGGGGGCGTCGTGGCTCGCCGTCGCGGGAGTGGTGGCCGGGCTCGGGATCGTGCTGGTGGCCGCCTCGCCCCGGGGCAACCGGACACACGTACCGCTCGACCGGTGGGTCCTCGCCCTGGCGGCGTGCGCCGCGGCGGTCGCCGTACTGGCCGTGGCCGGGCTGCGCAGGCCGCCCGGCCGGATGCGGGCCGGCTGCCTGGGCGCGGCCACCGCGGTCTGCTACGCGCTCACCGCCGCCCTGATGAAGTCCGCCATGCACATCCTCGACGAGGGCGGCCTCGGCGCGTTCCTGACCACCTGGGAGACGTACGCCTTCGCCGCGAGCGGGATCTGCGCCCTGCTGCTGCTCGAACACGCCATGCAGGGCGGCCCGCTGGTCGCCTCGCAGCCCGCGCTGACCCTCGGCGACGCGGGCGTCAGCGTCGCGCTGGGCGTGCTGCTGTACGAGGAGCACCTGCGGACCCACTGGTGGCTGCTCCCCCAGTTGCTGGGCCTGGCCCTGATCTGCGCGGGCGTACTCGCCCTGGCCCGGGCGGGGGCCGAGGCCGGGTAGCGTGCGGGGAATTCGAGCGGAGGGCGGTTCCATGCGCGCGGTGGTGTTCGAACGGTACGGGGAGCCGGCCGAGGTCCGGGACGTGCCGGATCCTCGTCCGCCCGCGGGCGGGGTGGTGGTGCGCGTCGAGGCCACCGGCCTGTGCCGCAGCGACTGGCACGGGTGGATGGGGCACGACCCGGACATCGTGCTGCCCCATGTCCCCGGGCACGAACTGGCCGGGGTCGTGGAGGCGGTGGGGACCGGTGTCGCCCATTGGCGGGTCGGCGACCGGGTCACGGCCCCGTTCGTCTGCGCCTGCGGACGCTGCGCCGACTGTGCGGCGGGCGACCACCAGGTGTGCGCGCGGCAGACGCAGCCCGGGTTCACGCACTGGGGCTCCTTCGCCGAGTACGTTGCCCTCGACCATGCCGACGTGAACCTGGTGGCCGTGCCCGGGGAGTTGTCGTACGCGACGGCGGCGGGGCTCGGCTGCCGGTTCGCGACGGCCTTCCGCGCGGTGGTCGCGCGCGGACGGGTGGCGGCGGGCGAGTGGGTCGCCGTGCACGGCTGCGGCGGGGTGGGGCTCTCGGCGGTGATGATCGCGGCGGCGGCCGGCGGGCGGGTGGTGGCCGTGGACTCGGCGCCCGGGGCGCTGGAGCTGGCGCGGCGGTTCGGCGCCGCGCACTGCGTGGCCGCGGCCCCGGGCGTGGACACGGCGCAGGCCGTGCGGGAGCTGACCGGCGGGGGCGCGCATCTTTCCCTCGACGCCCTGGGCTCGCCCGCGACGGCCGTGGCCTCGGTGGGCGGGTTGCGCCGGCGGGGTCGGCACGTGCAGGTCGGGCTGCTGCCGGGGGCGGCCGGGGCGGCGGCCCTGCCGATGGAGCGGGTGATCGGCTGGGAGCTGGAGATCCTCGGCAGTCACGGGATGGCGGCGCACGCCTACCCCCCGATGCTGGAGCTGGTCCGGGCCGGAGTGCTCCGCCCGGACCTGCTGGTCACCTCGACGATCCCGCTCGACGCGGCCCCGGCGGCGCTCGCCGCGATGGGTACGGCCCCGGGGCGCGGGGTGACGGTCATCCTGCCGCGATCGGGGGCGGCGGGCTGAGCTGGCATCGCCCGCGTCGAACACAGGAACGTGGCGGGGACGGTCGGATGCGGGCGTGAGGTCCTCGGCAGAGCGCTGGGGGCGGTGACCGTGGTACTGGTGGGAGGCCTGCTGCTGAGCGGCTGCTCCGGCGGCAAGAGCGGCGCGACCCCGCCGGGCACGACGGCTCCGGGCACGGTCCCGCCGGCGACGCTCCCGCCGTCCCCCACCCCCTCGCAGCCGGCGGCCGCGGAGCCGTCCGCCTCCCCCGCGGCCGCGTCGCCGTCGCGGAAGGCCGCGGCCACCGGCGCTGCCCGGCCGAGCGGAAAGGCGACGACCGCGCCGCGCGCCTCGGAGATCCCGCAGAACCCCAACCGGGGCCCCAACCCGCCGCCGGCACCGACCCACGTCCCGACGATGGACTGGAAGCCGACGCCGTTCGACCCGAAGGACCCGTCGATCCCGAAGGTCACCCTGCCGCCGCTGCGGCCTTAGGGGGTGTCTGGCGGATCAGGGCCGGATTGCCCGGGTGGGCTGGTGCCGTGGATTGCAAGGCGGAGGAGGGAGTCGACGCGGTGGGGGCACCTC
>NZ_JBIAHP010000014.1:0-164934 GCF_042870715.1 Streptomyces sp. NPDC006463
CCACGGCCGAGTGCTCACACACTCACGAACGGCCGATTCATCACACCGGTTACGCCCGACCAGGGCATCTCAACAAGATCCTGTTACGAGCTCTTAGGCATGGTGCCCCCAGCCGTGTGTCGACGCATCGAATGTAATGGCCACATGGGCAGGTGCGCCCGCTTTGCGGGAAGGTCACTCCGGAAGTGAACCCTCCGTGTTAGGCGCGTGGCAGCGCGTGAACCGTGGTACTGGCGGCGGCACATGCGCACATGCGTACGCGCCCCGCCGCGCTCCCCGTGCGCGGGTTCGATGCGGCCGCCTCCTTGACCACTTCGCTTAACGCGCAGGCCACGTAGGCCTTACGCTCCTGCCTGTCTTGATCTGAACCCACCGCACACGTGAAGGCGGAACGCCGAACATGGACAGCGCAGAATACGAGCGCAAGATCGCCGCCCGATTCGCCACCTTCGACCAGGACGGGTCCGGCTATATCGACCGGGAGGACTTCAGCGCGGCCGCGAAGGCCGTCCTGGCCGAATTCGGTACCACCGCCCGGTCGGACAAGGGCCAGGCCGTGTTCGCCGGCGCCGAGGCGTTCTGGCAGGGGATGGCCGGGATCGCGGATGTCGACGGGGACCAGCGGGTGTCCCGCGAGGAGTTCATCACCGGGGCGGCGAAGCGGCTGCGGGACAGCCCCCAGCGGTTCGCGGAGATCGCGCGGCCGTTCCTGCGGGCCGTGATCGCGGTGGCCGACGGAGAGGGCGGCGGCGCGGCCCCCGCAGCCGCGGCGCGGGTCCTGCGGGTCCTCGGTACTCCGCCGGAACTGGCCACGCAGGTGGCGGCGGCCCTGGACGCCGACGGCGACGGCCGCATCTCGGAGGACGAGATCCTGACGGCCTTCGCGGGCTACTGCGGGGTGGAGGCGCCGGACGCCTGACGGCGGGTTTCGCGGAGCCGCGGCCGGTGCCGGGCCGGTGCCGGGGGGTGTGCCCCCGGCAGCCGGCCGAGTCGACCCGCCCAGGGCTACGCGAAGACCACCGTGCGGCTGCCGTTGAGGAGGACGCGGTGCTCGCTGTGCCACTTCACCGCGCGCGCCAGCGCCTGGCACTCCACGTCGCGCCCGATCGCCACCAGCTGGTCAGGGGTCACCTCGTGGCCGACCCGCTCGACCTCCTGCTCGATGATCGGCCCCTCGTCCAGGTCCGCCGTCACGTAGTGCGCGGTCGCGCCGATCAGCTTCACACCTCGCGCGTGCGCCTGGTGGTACGGCTTCGCGCCCTTGAAGCTCGGCAGGAACGAGTGGTGGATGTTGATGATCCGCCCGCTCAGCTCCTTGCACAGGGTGTCGGACAGCACCTGCATGTACCGCGCGAGCACGACCAGCTCGACGTTCTCGGCGCGCACGAGCTTCAGCAGCTCCGCCTCCGCCGCCGCCTTCGTGTCCTTCGTCACCGGGATGTGCACGAACGGGACGTCGTACGAGCTCACCAGCTCCGCGAAGTCGGTGTGGTTGGAGACCACGGCCGCGATCTCGACGGGCAGGGCCCCGATCCGCGTGCGGAACAGCAGGTCGTTCAGGCAGTGGCCGAACTTCGACACCATCAGCACGATCCGCATGCGCTCGTCGGAGCGGTGGATCTGCCAGTCCATCCTGAAGGATTCGCCGATCGCGGCGAAGCTCGCGCGCAGCTTCTCCACCGTCACGGCAGGCTCGGCCTCGAAGTGCACCCGCATGAAGAAGAGTCCGGTCTCCCGGTCTCCGAACTGCTGACTGTCCACGATGTTGCAGCCGGTCATGAAGAGGTAACTCGACACGGCGTGCACGATGCCCTGCTTGTCAGGGCAGGACACGGTAAGAACGTACTGGGGCTGCGGCTGTGCCTCGGGCTGCGGGTCGCTCATGACCGCATAGCCTTTCACACCGCGCGGGTGAGGATCCTCAGCACTTCCAGCGACGTGGGCCGGACGTCCGGATCGTCCCCGTCCGCGACGGCCAGCCGTACGTGCGCCTCACGTGCGGCACGGACCGCCTCGGGCCAGGCGTGGTGCTCCAGGTAGACGGAAACGGGTGCGTCGGGCCCGACCTGGTGCAGGATGCGGAGCACCCGCAGCACGGCCAGGTCGACCAGGGCCGCCTCCTGTGAGTCGCGGAAGATCGTGCCGACGTACTTCTCGGCGGACCAGCTGTCGAGCCAGGTGTCCTCGACGAGCCGGTACACGGCGTCGGTGACGTCCCCGTACCCTTCGGCGCCGGCCAGCCAGGTGTCCTCGTGGAAGGCGGGGTCGGAGAGCATGTGCAGCGCCGAGCGCACGTTGCTGCGCCAGCGCCACCACGGCATGTCGTTCAGGGGCATGCCGCCCATGGTGGAGGAGCGGCCACCGCGTCGGGAAGGGTTCTTCGAACCTTGGGCGAATGTCACGCGTTCGATCGTACGTTCCCGCTCTCCGGGATCTTGAGGCGCATGTGAACAAACGGAATATCAACTTCCCCCCGGTAATTCACCTGGGCGTCACTCAACGTTGTGTCCATCTCACTCTCCAGTTCCCTGCGGGGCGGAATGGTGCATGGACATGACCGATCGGCGACGCGCAGCAGCCCTCACCCGAACTTTCCTGGCCACGGCGATGGGTGCGTGTCTCATCGCGGGGTGCGGGGCGCTCCCCGGAGGCACGGGGGGCTCCGGGGACACCCTCACCGTCATGACGTTCGCACCCGAGGACACCAAAGCGACGAACATGCCCGGAATGCCCGGCATGGCCAAGGCGTACGAGCGCTGGGTCAATGCCAAGGGCGGCATCAACGGGCGCAAACTCCGCGTACTGACCTGCAACGAGAAGAACACCCCCACCGGCGCCGCCGACTGCGCCCGCAAGGCGGTCAAGGAGAAGGCCATCGCCGTGGTCGGCTCCTACAGCCAGCACGGACGCGCCTTCATGGCCCCGCTGGAGGCCGAGGGCATCCCGTTCATCGGGGGGTACGGGGTCACGTCCGAGGAGTTCCAGTCGACCCTCTCCTACCCCGTCAACGGCGGCCAGCCCGTGCTCCTCGCCGGCGCCGGCCACCAGCTGGCCCGCACGTGCACCCAGGTCGCCCTGGTCCGCCCCGACACCCTCGCGGGCGACTCGATGCCGGTCCTGCTGAACGCGGGCCTCAAGGCCAACAAGCTGGCCGACGCCTCCGACATCCGGGCCGCCGAGGACTCCGCCGACTTCTCCCCGCAGGCCCGCGAGGCCCTCTCCAACACCACCTCCACCTCCTCCGCCGGTACCGCCAACGCCAAGGACTCCAAGGACTCGAAGGACGCCAAGGAGAAGGGCAAGGGCTGTGTGACGGCGGTGCTCGGCGAGCGCACCGAGACGTTCTTCGACGCCTTCCGCCGGGCCGCCGACACACAGAACCGCAAGCTGCAGATCTCCTCGGTCCTGGGCAGCGTCAGCCAGTCCCTGGTGGACCGCACCGGCGGCAAGGAGAGCCCCTTCGAGGGCGCGTTCCTGACCAGCTGGTACCCGGTGGCGGGCGACCCGCTCTGGCAGCCGATGCGCAAGGTGATCGCCGACTACGCGTTCGGCGACGACACCGTCGACCCCGACGACACCGGCGCGCAGACCACCTGGATCGCGTACACCGTGCTGAGCGAGGTCGTGAAGCGCTTCAAGGAGGACGAGGACATCACCGCCCGCAAGGTCGGGCGCATGCTCAACCAGTCGCAGGCGATCAAGACCGGCGGCCTCACCCCGGACCTGAGCTGGCGCTACCAGGACATGCGCGCCGTCGCCGGCTTCCCCCGCATCGTCAACGGCCGGGTCACCTTCCAGATCGTCCAGTCCGGCCGGCTCGTCGCCCAGGAGGGCGAGGGTTCGCTGGACATGACGTCGACGCTGGAACAGGCCCCCCGGGCGGCCTGAGCCCCGGCGGGCCCGTCAGCCCCCTCCCCGGGGAGGGGGCTGACGGTCTCAAAGCTGCGACTTGTCGCGCTTGGTGAGTCCGTACTTGGCCGCGATGTTGTTCCACAGCACCGCGGCCGATTCCTTGGCCCTCGTCGCCTCGCCGCTCGCCTTGTTGCCGGCGACGGCGTTCTCGGAGTTCTTGGCCTTGCCGTCCTTGCACTTGTCGTCGTCCACGTCGTCCGCCCAGGCCGCGTAGCTGTTGTCGGCGGCCGCGGAGGACTGCCAGGCCTTGGTGAGGGAGGCGGTCAGCTTCGCGTTCTCCGGGAGCTTGTCCACCTTGAGCTCCTGGAGGCGGGTGACGAGCTCCTCGCGCTGACGGGCCGCGTCGCGCAGGTCAGCGGCCGCCTGGTCGAGGTTCTTGCAGCTCTTGATGTCGTCCACGGCCTTGATCACCGAGGCCCGGCTGTCGTTGCTGTCCGCGAGGAGCTTGTCCAGCTGGACGGCCTGCGGGCGGGCCGGGTCCACGGGGGCCTCGCCGACGGGCGCCGACGTGGCACCGCTCGCGCTGGGCGCGACGGGCACGGCGCCCGGGTCGTTGTTCTGCGGCTTGCCGTCGCCGAGCAGCGAGCCGACGCCGAGTCCGACGACGACCAGGCCGATGATCACCGCCGCGATGATCGCGGGAGAGATCTTGCGGGCCGGCTCCGGCGGCGGGGGCGGCGCGTACTGCGGCTGCTGGAGCTGCGCTTGCGGAGGTACGGGAGCCTGCGCGCGCGGCGGGTAGGGGCGCGGCGGCGGCTGGCGCAGCACCGGCTCCTGGATCGGCGGCAGGTGCTGGGTGTGCCCGGCGGAGTCGTCGCCGCGGAACAACCCGTCAAACGGCTCGAACGGCTCCGCCCCGGCTGCGGCGGGAACCGGCGGGATGTACTGGGTCGCCGCCTCGTGATGTGCCGGGGCCGCCGGGACGGGCGGGATGTACTGGGTGGCCGCCTCGTCGTGTGCCGCGGCGGCCGGGGCCGGCGGGACCGGCGCGATGTACTGGGTGGCCGCCTCGTGATGTGCCGGGGCGGCCGGGGCCGCCGGCACCGGCGCGATGTACTGCGTCGCCGCCTCGTCGTGTGCCGGGGCCGCCGGGACCGGCGCGATGTACTGGGTGGCCGCCTCGGGCAGCGGCGGATAGCCGTAGCCGTGCGGAGCCCCCGGCCCCTCGTACCCGGGCCCCAGAACGTGGCCGGGCGCCGCCTGCTGCTGCCCGGGATGCTCCGGGTAGCCGGACGCCGGGTCCGGACCCCACGGGGCACCCGGCTGGGGGGCGCTCCCCTGTCCGTTCTCCGTCACGGGACTCCTTCTCCGACTTGCCCGAACCTACGGAACCGTCGGCTCACGCTACCGTCCCCGTGGTTGATGGCCAATGTCGGCCGAATCACCGTGGACCGGGCCGGGCCCGCCGGGCCCGCTAGGCGACCCGCGCGTCCAGCCGCGCCCCGAACTCCCGCACCGCCGCCTCGTCCCGGTACGGCTCCAGCCGCGCCCTGAAGTCGTCCAGGTACTCCGTGCCCCGGTTCGAGCGCAGCCCCTCCAGCAGATCCGCCGCCTTCGTGGCCGTGTGGCAGGCCTGCTCCACCTCCCGCTGCTGCACCTGCGCCGCCGCCAGCAGCAGCAGCCCGATGGCCCGGCGGCGCGCCTTGCCCTCCGGGAGACCCCGTAGCGCCTCCTCCGCCCGCCGGCCCGCCGCCTCGGCCTGGCCCAGGTCCCGGTGGCAGTGGGCCAGCTCGTCCGCGAGGTACGCCTGGCCGAAGTGGCGGATCCACACCGGGTCGTCGCCCGACTCCGGCTCCGCCCGCTCCAGCGCGCTGACGGCCCGCGACGACAGCACCGCCGTCGCCCGGGTGTCCCCGAGCAGCGCGTGCCCGCGCGCCTCGGCCGCGTAGAACATGGCCTCCACCCGCGGGGTGACCTGCCCCCGCGTCCCTTCCTGGGCGGCCCGCGCCAGCTGCGCGATCTCCCGCGGGTTGCCGAGCTCCGCCGCGAGGTGGCTCATCGACGCCGCGAGCACGTACCCGCCGTACGCCCGGTCGCCGGCCGCCTGGGCCAGCCGCAGGGCCTGGATGTAGTAGCGCTGGGCCAGGCCCGGCTGGCCCGTGTCCACCGCCATGTAGCCCGCGAGTTCCGTCAGCCGGGCCACTGCTGCGAACAGGGCGCGCCCGACGGGCTCCCGGTACGAGCCGCCGATCAGTCCGGACACCACGGAGTTGAGGTAGTGCACGACCACGGGCCGGACGTGCCCGCTGCCGAAGCGGTGGTCGAGTTCGGTGAGGGCCTCGGTGG
The DNA here is from genome assembly GCF_042870715.1 of Streptomyces sp. NPDC006463. NCBI lineage: Bacteria > Bacillati > Actinomycetota > Actinomycetes > Kitasatosporales > Streptomycetaceae > Streptomyces > Streptomyces sp. NPDC006463. The sequence continues at coordinate 6,199 of NZ_JBIAHP010000014.1, forward strand.
TGGCCCGTACGGCCTCGACGTCGGACATGCCGACCCGCGACCCGACGCTGCGGGCGACCTGCGTGTCGGCGCCGGTGATCAGCCAGTCGCGGCTCGGCTCGACGAGCGCGGAGGCGGCCACGCTGGAGCCCGCCAGGAAGTCACGCCGGCCCACGTCGCTGCGCCACAGCTCGCAGACCTGCTCGATGGCGCCGACGACGGTCGGGGAGAACTGCAGCCCGACGCCGGAGGCCAGGTTCTTGCCGTTGGCCATGCCGATCTCGTCGATGGTGACGGCCCGGCCGAGTTTGCGCCCGATCGCCTCGGCGATGATCCCGGGGGCCCGGCCGCGCGGCTGCTGGCCGCGCAGCCAGCGGGCCACTGAGGTCTTGTCGTAACGGAGGTCGAGACCGTGTTCCGAGCCGCACATGTTGACGCGCCGGGCGAGCCCGGCGTTGGAGCACCCGGCTTCCTGGATGAGCGCCTGCAGCCGTTCGTTCGGCTGGCGGGCGACGAGAGGCCTGGCTGCCATGAAAACCCCCTGAGGCCGCGGGTGATCGTCGGAATGATCACTTCCCGCCTGATGCACGGAGAATCTTCCGCTCTGCGTCTTGTCGCTACCCAGCGACCGCGCCCCGCCCTCCCACGCGCCCCCGCACGTGCATCAGTGCGCCCCGTATGCAGGATCGATGCTCCGCCCGCCGGCCGGTTTACGCCCGTAACCCCGGGTGACCCGGGCAGTTGTGATGGGAGTGGAAGAGACCATCACAGTCACGAAGACCGCACCCATCCCCAAGCAGCGCGGGGAGCAGCTGCTGGACCATGCCGTGCGGTACGCGGAAGAGCGGCACTGGGACGTCTTCGCCGGCACCTGGCTGGAGGCGGCCGAGGGGCGGGAGTTGTGCTCCTGTGGGGCGGAGGACTGCGTAGCGCCCGGCGCCCACCCGGCGGTGGAGGACTGGGCGGCACTGGCGACCGGCAGCGCGGTGCAGGTCCGGCGGATCTGGGCGAAGAACCCGGAGGCCTCGATCCTGATGCCGACGGGCCGGACGTTCGACGCGCTGGACGTGCCGGACACCGCCGGCTTCCTGGCCCTGGCGCGGCTGGAGCGGATGCAGCGCACGATCGGACCGGTCGCGCTCGCGCCCGACAACCGGATGCTGTTCTTCGTCCTGCCCGGCGCCGGGGCCAAGATGACGGACCTGGTGCGCAAGCTGGGCTGGACTCCGTCGGCGATCGACCTCGCCGCCCGGGGCGAGGGCGAGTACGTGGCCGCCCCGCCCACCCGCTTCGGCGGCCGGGGCTCGGTCCAGTGGGCGCGTCGGCCCACGCCGGCGAACCGGTGGCTGCCGGACACCGAGGAGCTGATCGACGTACTGGCGTACGCGTGCGGGAGCGAGGCGGCGGCCGAGCGCAAGCGGCGCCAGGGCTGACCCCGGCGACTTTGCGGACAGGGACATTACTGACCGGAAACTGATGACATAAGTAACTGCTCAGGCCTCTTCCCGTCCTCCTATGGTGAGGAAGTACGACCAACGGGGACGTGTGACGAGAGGCAGGCGCATGCCGGACCAGGGTGATGCGACGAGCGGGACGTACGGGACGGGTGGCGCGGGATCCGCGCCGTCCGCCGTGCGGGTGGAAGGTCTGTGGAAGCGCTTCGGCGAGCAGGTGGCCGTCGCCGGGATCGACCTGGAACTGCCCGCGGGCAAGTTCATCGGGCTGGTCGGCCCGAACGGGGCGGGCAAGACGACGACGCTGTCGATGGTGACCGGGCTGCTGCGCCCGGACATGGGGCGGGTGCTGGTCGCCGGGCACGACGTGTGGGCGGACCCGGTCGAGGTGAAGGCGCGGATCGGCGTACTGCCGGAGGGGCTGCGGCTCTTCGAGCGGCTGTCGGGGCGGGAACTGCTCGGCTACATGGGCCGCTTGCGCGGGCTGTCGGGCGAGGAGACGGACAAGCGGGCGACGCAGCTGCTGGACGTCCTGGACCTCGCGGGCTCGCAGCACAAGCTGGTCGTGGACTACTCGACGGGCATGCGCAAGAAGATCGGCCTGGCGGCCGCACTGCTGCACAACCCCGAAGTGCTCTTCCTGGACGAGCCGTTCGAGGGCGTGGACCCGGTGTCCGCGCAGACCATCCGCGGAGTGCTGGAACGTTACACCGACTCCGGCGCCACGGTCGTCTTCTCCTCCCACGTGATGGAGCTCGTCGAGTCGCTGTGCGACTGGGTGGCCGTCATGGCCGCCGGGCGGATCCGCGCCGCGGGCCCGCTGGCCGACGTACGGGGCTCCGCGCCCTCCCTGCAGGCCGCCTTCCTCGAACTGGTCGGCGCGCACGGGCGCGACGCGGCCGGGGACTCGCTGGACTGGCTGGGCGGCGGCACCGGTACGGCGGCCGCCCGATGACCACGACCGGCGCTCTCGCCACGCCCGCCACACCTGCCGCTGCGGCCACCGCCGCCGGGTCCGTCCCGGTGACCGCCGTGTTCGTCCGGCTGAAGCTGTCGCTGCTGCGCAACGGGCTCAAGGGCTCCTCCAAGCGCAAGGCCGCCTGGATCAGTTCCCTGGTCCTCGCGCTCGTCGTCGGCTTCTTCGTCACGCTCGGCCTGGCCATGCTGCACGGCAACGCCCACGCGGGCACGGTCGTCGTGCTGCTGGCCGCGATCCTGGCGCTCGCCTGGACCGTCATGCCGCTGTTCTTCCCCGGCGGGGACGAGACGCTCGACCCGAGCCGGCTGGTGATGCTGCCGCTGCGCCCGCGTCCCCTCGTACGGGCCCTCCTGGCCTCCTCGCTGGTCGGCATCGGACCGCTGTTCACGCTGTGCCTGGCGGTCGGCTCGGTACTGGCCGTCGCGCGGGGCGGCGCGGGCATCGCGGCCGCGTTGGTGGCCGTGCCGCTGCTGCTGCTGGGCTGCGTGACCCTCGCCCGCGCGGTGGCCACGGCCAACGTGCGGCTGCTGACCAGCCGTAAGGGGCGCGACCTGGCGCTGCTCAGCGGTCTGCTGATCGCGGTGGGCGCGCAGCTGGTCAACTTCGCCAGCCAGCGCCTGTTCCAGTCCGGCGGCCTGGCCCAGCTGGAGCCCGCCGAGGCGGTGGTGCGGTGGCTGCCGCCGGCGACCGCCGTCGGCATGGTGGACTCGGCCAGCGAGGGCGCGTACGGGGTCGCCGCGGCCCAGCTGGCGCTCACCGTCGGCGCGCTGGCCCTGCTGCTCTGGTTCTGGGAGCGCAGCCTGACCAAGCTGATGGTCACACCGGACGGCTCGACGATCGCGGCCGCCAAGCCGGAGAAGGAACGCGGCGCGGGCGGCTTCTGGTCGCTGCTGCCGGCGGGCCGGACGGGCGCGGCCATGCAGCGGACCCTGCGCTACACGGTCCGCGACCCGAAGACGAAGTCGGCCTTCGTGACCGCGCTGGCGATCGGCCTGATCGTCCCGGTCTTCAACGCGCTGCAGGGCACGGGATCCATCTACCTGGCCTGCTTCGGCGCCGGAATGCTCGGCGTCCAGATGTACAACCAGTTCGGGCAGGACACCTCGGCGTTCTGGATGGTGGCGCAGACCATCTCCACCCGTCGCGACGCGTACGTGGAGCTGCGCGCCCGCGCCGCCGCGCTGGCCCTGGTCACCGTCCCGTACACGGTCTTCGTCACGGCGGTCACGGCCGCCCTGGTCGGCAACTGGTCCGGCTTCCCCGCGGCCCTGGGCCTGGCCCTGGCGCTGCTGGGCGCGATGCTCTGCACGGGGGCGATCGCCTCGGGCCGCTTCCCGTACTCGATCCCGTCGGACGGCGCCTTCAAGAACGCCGCCCCGGGGCAGGGCGGCCTTGCCTGGATGAGCGTCTTCGGCGGAATGCTGGCGTCGGCGCTGCTCTGCGCCCCGGTGATCGCCCTGACGATCTGGCTCAACGTGGCGGACCACCAGGACGTCTCCTGGCTGCTGCTCCCGCTGGGCGCGGCCTGGGGCGCACTGGCGACCTGGTCGGGCCTGCGCCTGTCGGCGCCGACGGTGGCACGGAGGCTGCCGGAGATCCTGGCGTCGGTGAGCAAGGGCTGACGCCGACCGTTCAGCGGACGGCGAGCAGGACCAGTACCGCGACGGAGCCGGCGAAGACGACGCCGTGCCGGAGGTTCTGGAGGTAGGGCATGACCCGGCGGGGGAAGCCCTTCTCGGCGGCGCCGAGCATGGACGCGACATCTATGCGCCCGAGTTCGGCGCCGCCGCTCTTCGCGAAGGCGGCGGTCACGGAGGGGACCGCGGTCAGGTTCGAGTAGAGGATCACGCAGTTCACGAGGATCGCGAGCGGCCGCACGATCCAGGAGAGGGTCACGCCCCACCCGCTCCCGACGAGGGTGAACGCGGCGGGGACGGCGAGTGCGAGGGCGACGCCCACGGGGGCCCAGGTCTCGTGACCGCCCCAGTCGAGCCGCATGCCGTTCTCGGCCATGACGGTGGTCCGCACCCCCCTGCCGGGCCAGCTCGGCCTCGACGGCGGCCTGGCGCGCCCTCCGTAGCGGCGGCGGCGTTCATGCCGGGTTCCTCTTTCTTCGGTGGCTGCCTGGCGACGTGCAGACCATGTCGCCGCCCCCTGACACCCCCCGGACAAGTCGCTGACAGCCCGCTGACACCGCCCCTGGCCGCGTGTAACGTGGCGATCTTCGGGCGGCGTAGGCCCCCGGAGTCATGAAGGTGAATGCCCATGACCGTTGGCGAACTGCCCGTCGTGTGGAGCCTGTCCCCCGCTGATGTCCGGGCGGGGTGGCGTGCACTGTGGTGGAGTGCGGGGGCCGACGGCGAGCTCGCCGTGATGCTGGTACAGGAGCGGTACCTGAGCCGCGAGAAGTATCCGAGGGGCTGGATCGGATGGCGCGTTCAGCAGCCGTTCGACGCCGAGCTGGTCGTCGTCTCGCGTCGGGGAGAGCGGCGTACGCCGATCCTCGGCATAGACGTGCGGCCCAGCCACCTGGCCCTCCTCCCGGAGTCCCGGTTCCTCCTCGTGTCAGGCCGTACCCACCGCGTGGGGGAGGGCGCGTGGCGGAAGAACGCCGTCGTGTACTCCCCCGAGGGCCGGCCGGAGGGCGCCTTCTGCATCGGTGACGACATCCCGGCCCTGGTCACCGACCGCAGCGGGGGAATCTGGACCGCCTACGGCGACGAGGGCATCTACGGGGACCACCCGGAGTCCGCTGCCGGTCTGGCGGGCTGGAACACCCGTGGTCTCGCCACGTGGGCACCGGACGGGAGACTGCCCGACTGGCCGCTGGAAGGCTGTACGGCGGCCACGGAGGGCGAGTTGGTGTGGCTGGTCTGGTACAGCCCCAAAGGTACGTTCCTCACTCGGATCACACCCTCCACCGGCGAAGTCACCAGCTACCGCAGCCCGGTGAAGGAACCGGACGGCTTCGCCGTGCGCGGCAACCGTGCGGTCCTCACCAGCCGCGAGCACGACGAGCCCACCGTTGCTGTGACCCGCGTCGAGTTGGTCGACGACGGGTGCGTGGTCACCGAGGAGGAGCGGGTGAGCGTCCCCGGCCGGGTGGTCCTGCGGTGCGGCCAGGGACGTGACGGCACGCTGTGGCTGCGCGCCGGTGACAGCTGGGTGCGCATCGAGGCCTGAGCCGCCGCCGCACGGCTCAGATCTGAGCTGCCTTGATGCCGTCGAGGAAGGGTTCCAGGGCGGCGCGCCAGGCCGTCGGCTGGTCGTAGTGGAGGTAGTGGCCCGCGTCCGGGATTTCCGCGTACTGCCCGGCCGGGAGGACGCGGACCATTTCCTGGGCTTCGGCCCGGCCCAGTTCACCGTCCAGGCCGCGGACCACGAGGGCGGGGCAGCGGACTTGGGCCAGTTCCTCCCAGTGGGCGTCGTGGACCCAGGTCTCGCGGGCCGTCAGCATCTGGCGGCGGGAGAAGAGCGGGCGCCAGCCGTCCGCGGCCTCGTGCATGACCTCTGCGAAGAAGGCACCCCGGCCGGGGTCGGGGCGCTCCACCCGGGGGTCGTCCTCGCCGAACCAGCGGCGGGCCGCGTCCTGGGTGGGGAAGGGCAGGGGCCAGCGGTGGAACCAGTCCTCCCACTCCTGCTGCGAGGCTTCGCCGAGGGCCGAGGCGCGCATGTCGCAGATGACCAGGGCATCGACCAGGTCCGGGCGGCGGGCGGCGAGCTGCCAGGCGGTCAGGGCGCCCATGGAGTGGCCGATCAGCGTCACGGGGGCGAGACCGAGCTGCTCGATGACGGCTTCGGCGTCGGCCACGAAGGCTTCCCGTGTGTACGGACCGTCCGGCGGGCGGTCGCTCTGGCCGTGGCCGCGCTGGTCGAGGGCGATGACGCGGCGGTGCTCGGCGAGCCAGCGCGCGGTACCGGCCCAGTGGAAGGCGCGGCCCATGAGCCCGTGGAGTAACAGCACCGCCGGGCGGGAGTCGGTCTCACCCGACGGCGGTTCGGCCGCCGCCCGATGCGATTCCGTTTCGCGGAACTCCCAGGCGGCCAGGCGTACGCCGTCGGACCCTGTCACATCGATGCGCTGTACCACCGCAGATGCACCCCCTTCGCTCCCGGCCAGACTATCGAACCCGCATTCGAAAACAGGCTTCTCGCCGACAACACCGCTCTTTCGAGTGACCTTGCTCAAGGATTGGCCGCCACTGCCGAGGGAGATCCTTTCAACAGGGAGGCGGGCCGCTCGGGGAAGACGGTCCGAAGGGGACGACCTTGAGAGCTCGGGGCTCCAGGTCACAAGGGGAGGACCGGTCCCGGCGCCGCGAGGCGCCGGGACCGCCCACACCAGGACCGACCCGTACGGGCGGGATCCCTACGACGTCAACGCTTCGCCACGAACACGTGAGACGCCACATCCGCCTCCAGCTCGGCGGCTTCGCCGCCGCTGCCCACCAGCACACCACCCGGGGACGCGGTCACGCTCACCACCGAGCCGGGCTGCACGCCCGCCCGCCGCAGCGTGTACATCAGCTGGGCGTCCGTCTGGATCGGCTCCCCGATCCGGCGCACGACCACGGTCTTGCCGTCGGTGCCCGGTTCCAGCTCGGCAAGGCTGATCATGCCGTCCGCCAGGAACGGGTCCGCCTCGGCCTTCTCGCCCAGCTCCTCCAGGCCCGGGATCGGATTCCCGTACGGCGACTCGGTCGGGTGGCGCAGCAGCTCCAGCACCCGCCGCTCCACCGCCTCGCTCATCACGTGCTCCCAGCGGCAGGCCTCGGCGTGCACCTGCTCCCATTCCAGGCCGATGACGTCGACGAGGAGGCACTCGGCGAGCCGGTGCTTGCGCATGACGCGCGTCGCCAGCCTCCGCCCCTCGTCCGTCAGCTCCAGGTGCCGGTCGCTGGCGACGGCCACCAGGCCGTCCCGCTCCATCCGCGCCACCGTCTGGCTCACCGTCGGTCCGCTCTGGTCGAGCCGCTCGGCGATACGGGCGCGCATGGGGACCACACCTTCCTCTTCCAGCTCAAGGATGGTGCGGAGATACATCTCCGTGGTGTCGATCAGTCCGGACATTCGTGCCCCTCGGATAGCGTGCGCTGGCCCTGTCCCCAATTCTGACGCATCGGGCCGACAACCGTCCCGTGCCGAGCGTCAAGCCCCCTCCCGGACATCTCCGCATCGCCTTTCGTTCGGGGATTGACGTTCGTATTGACACGCCCTTGGTCCAGACCGCACGGTGAGCGGCGGACACGGACTCATCCCACCCCCGGAAGGCCTTCGGCGCATGAGCGAGAGCAAGCTGGCCGGTCAGTTCTTCGACGCCGCCATCGGCCTGCTGGAGCGGGTCCGCAACGAGGAGGGCGGGCGGATCGCCGAGGCCGGCTCCCTCGTCGCCGACGCCGTCGCCGCCGGGAACCGGCTCTTCGCCTTCGGCGCCGGGCACTCCTCGCTCCCCGCCCAGGACGTCGTCTACCGGGCCGGCGGACTGGCCCTGATGAACTTCCTCGCCGTACCGGGCACGGCCGGAGTCGACGTCATGCCGGCGACGCTGGGCAGCGCCCTGGAACGGGTCGACGGTCTCGCCGGCGCGGTCCTGGACAGCAGCCCCGCCTCCGACGGCGACGTCCTCGTGATCATCTCCCTCTCGGGGCGCAACGCCCTGCCGGTCGAGATGGCCATGAACGCCCGCGCCATCGGCCTCAAGGTGATCGGCGTGACCTCGGTGGCGTACGCGACCGGGACCAAGTCACGGCACGTCTCGGGCACCTTCCTCAAGGACCACTGCGACGTCGTCCTCGACAGCAAGATCGCGGTCGGCGACGCCGAGCTGACCCTCGACGGCATCGACGCGCCCTTCGCCCCCGCCTCCACCGTCGTGACCAGCGCGATCATGCAGGCGGTCATGGCCGCGGCGGCCGGCGAGCTCGTCGCCCGCGGCGTGGAGCCGCCGCTGCTGCGATCGGGCAACGTGGACGGCGGCCACGAGTGGAACGGCCGCGTGATGCAGGAGTACGGGGACCGGATCTTCTTCCGGCACTAGGGGGTGGCGGGCCCTCAGTGACCGGCGGTGGCGCGGGGCCGCGCGGCGAGGGCGGACCACCACACGGACGCGAGCAGCAGCACGCCCGGGGCGATTCCGGCGACGGCCGCCACGGCCGAGGCTCCCGCACCGGACGCGCCGAGGAGCAGTCCGGCGGCGCCACAGGCCGACATCGCGGCCCCGAGCAGACGCAGCGAGGCCTGTTGCCACGCGGCCGCTAGGGCGAAGAAGTGCAGTCCGACGACGAGCGCGATCCACGCCACCGTCAGGTGCGGGGCATGGAGTACCCACTTCAGAACGACGATCCCGGCCAGCGCGGCGATCGCCTCGGCGGCCACCACCAGCCAGTAGCGCCGCCCGAAGGCCGTGCCCGCAGCGCCGTCGGCAACGGTGCGGTCCACCGGGGGCCGTGGCGTGAGGAACAGGCCGACGAACGCGGCTACGGCGAGCAGCCGCAGCGGGACGGCGAGCGGCGACACGGCGCCGGCGTTCACCCCGATGAAGGCGAGGCCGAACGCACCGCCGATGATCAAGCCCGTACGCCCCCGTGTCATGGCGTCCAGTGTGCCGAATTCGATCATGGATTCCAAGCCGGAGGCCGCTCCTGGGAAGGATCCGGGAGTCAGGTCCGGGCCCGGCCCGGCTAGGGCGTGTTTCGGGACGCAAGGTCCAGGTCGGCCGCGATCCGGGCCGCGATCTCCTCCGCGTACGCCGCGTCCGCGCGCTCGAAGGCGGCCCGCGACGGCCCGCGCAGGAAGGTCAGCGCGCCCAGGGTGCGGCCGCGGCTGCGCAGCACCGTGCACAGCGCGTGCGCCGCGCCCTCCGGCCACTGGCGGGTCCGCGCCCACCGCGGGTCCGCCTCCCCCCGCGGGGCGCTGGTGCGCACCGAGCCGATCCGGTCGAGCGCCTGCAGCGCCGGATGCCCGGCCTCGTACCGCACGGGGATCGACCCGGGCCCCGGCAGCGCGGGCGGCGCGACCGCGGACCGTACGAGCCTGCGCCGTTCGGGGCCGGCCGACAGGTCCAGTACGTCGAGCAGCCCGTGCTCGGCGAAGCCGGCCAGCGCGAAGTCCAGGCGCACGGCCGCGGCCTCGGCCGGGTCCTCGCACTCGGCGGCGGCCCGCCCCGCGCGGTGCAGCTGGTGGGACCGGAAGCGCAGCTGTGCGGTGTCCAGCTGCGCCTGCCGGGCCTCAGTGACGTCCTGGAACAGCCAGCCGACCCCGAGCGGCACCGGCTCCTCCGCCAGCGGCGAGGCCAGCCGCAGGAATCCGCACCGCAGGCAGCGCCGCCGTACCCCCTCCGAGGTGCGCACCGACACCCACAGCTCCACCGGCGCGGGCGGCGCCCCCTCCGCGAGCACGTGCTGGAGCGCGCCCTCCAGCTCCTCCACGCCCTGGACGAGCAGTTCCCCGAGCGGACGGCCGAGCAGCGCGGTGCGCCCGGTCCCGAGGGCGCGCGCGGCGTGCGCGTTGACCACGGCGGGCCGCAGGTCGACGTCGACGAGGACGACGCCCCACGCGGCGTCCTCCAGCAGGGCCTCGCTCAGCGCGATGGACCGTTCCAGGTCGATCTGCGCGTGCACTTCGCTGAAGGCGCAGTACACCCCGGCGGGCCTCCCGTCCGCGCCCGGCACCCCGGCCGACTGGGTGCGTACGAGGATGCGCCCGCCGTCCTTGGTCAGCAGCGCGAACTCGTGCACCTGCCGGCCGGGCACGTCCTGGGCGGCCATGAGTCTGTCCTGCACGTCCTGCGCGTCGGCGGCTCGCACCGCCCATCCCTCGAAGCCCTTGCGCCCCACGGCCTCGGCGGCGGACCAGCCCAGGATCCGCTCGGCCTCGCGGTTCCAGTGGGTGATCACGCCGTCGGCGTCGAACGCGCACAGGGCGGCGTCCATCCCGTCCAGCAGCGCTGCGAGCAGATCGTCGTCGGTCTCGTTACGTCCGAAAGCACTCACCCGGCACCCCCCGCAGGTGTTCGCGTGTGCGGCACGTCAGATCATTGAACTGGAACGTGACGCAGCCCACACCGTTTTCCGTGGATTGGGTACACGAAATCCGGTCCTGATCCGCGACTCGGTCTGCGATCGCGCCCGGCCGTCAAGAAATAAACGGTTGTGGCCTCGGGAGCGCCTGCCTAGGCTCTGTCGTACACGAGAAGGGAGGTGGTTCCCGAAATGTACGGAAACCGGACGCGTGAGGTGACTGCGGGCTAAGCGCCCGTCGTCGCACGCACCCAGTGCGGTGCCCGGCGGAATCGCCTGGCGCCAATCCACAGCAGTCACCCGACCCGCGGGCTCGCCGGTACGTCCGGCCGGCCTCTCCCACTGCAGGGGAGAGACCCGAGCCCGCGGGTCGCCTGCATTTGCGGGCCTGCGGGGCTACGGGGCTACGGGCAGAGACGCTCGACGCGCCACTTGTCGGACTCCACGCCCTCCCGGACGTACCGCAGACGGTCATGGAGGCGGTTCTCGTGGCCCTGCCAGAACTCCACCTCGTGAGGCGTGACCCGGATGCCGCCCCACTGCGGCGGGACCGGGACCTGCTCGCCCTCCGGGTAGCGTGCGGCGAGCTCGGCGTAGCGGCGGTCCAGTTCCGCGCGGGAGCCGATCACCGTGGACTGCTCGCTGGCCCAGGCCCCCAGCTGCGAGCCGTGCGGGCGGGAGCGGAAGTACGCCGCCGTCTCGTCGCGGCCGATACGGGCGGCCGTGCCGGTGACGACGACCTGGCGGGCGATGGGGTGCCAGGGGAACAGCAGGGCGATGTGCGGGTTCTCGGCGAGCTCGCGGCCCTTGCGGGATCCATAGTTGGTGAAGAAGACGAAGCCCCGCTCGTCGAACTGCTTGAGCAGCACCGTACGGGAGCTGGGGCGGCCGTCGGCGGTCGCCGTCGAGACGATCATCGCGTTCGGTTCGAAGACGTGCGCGTCGGCGGCCTGCTGGAACCACCGGGCGAACTGCCGCAGTGGATCCTCGGCGAGGCTCTCCTCCTCGACGATCTGCGAGCGGTACTGCTTGCGCATGGTGGCGGGGTCAAGGTCCTGGTCGGTCACCCGGGCCATCCTGCCGCAGCCGGACCATCGGCGGTGTGCCGTATGTCACGCTTCCGCAGTTCATCCGGAACGGACAAAATCTTGGGGCCGGTCCGAAGGTCCCCGCACGGATGACCATCGGCCGTGCCGGGCATCAACGGGGATGACCGCGCCGGACCGCGAATCACGCCGGGAGCCGCGCGTGTTCGCACTATCTGAGGAGCCGCCTGATGTCCGACTTCGTACCCGGGCTCGAAGGGGTCGTCGCGTTCGAAACGGAGATCGCCGAACCGGATAAGGAAGGCGGTGCGCTCCGCTACCGCGGAGTAGACATCGAGGACCTCGTCGGTCACGTCTCCTTCGGGAACGTCTGGGGCCTGCTGGTCGACGGTGCTTTCAACCCCGGCCTGCCCGCCGCCGAGCCCTTCCCCATCCCGGTCCACTCCGGCGACATCCGCGTCGACGTGCAGTCCGCGCTCGCCATGCTCGCCCCCGTGTGGGGTCTGAAACCGCTCCTGGACATCGACGAGCGCACCGCGCGCGACGATCTCGCGCGGGCGGCCGTCATGGCGCTCTCGTACGTCGCCCAGTCCGCCCGCGGCCAGGGCCTGCCGATGGTGCCGCAGCGGGAGATCGACAAGGCCGAGTCCGTCGTCGAGCGGTTCATGATCCGCTGGCGGGGCGAGCCGGACCCCAAGCACGTCAAGGCGGTCGACGCGTACTGGACCTCGGCCGCCGAGCACGGCATGAACGCCTCCACGTTCACCGCGCGGGTCATCGCTTCCACCGGTGCGGACGTGGCGGCCGCGCTGTCCGGCGCCGTCGGCGCGATGTCCGGGCCGCTGCACGGTGGGGCGCCGTCCCGCGTCCTCGGCATGATCGAGGAGATCGAGCGCACCGGCGACGCCGTCGCGTACGTGAAGAAGGCCCTGGACAAGGGTGAGCGGCTGATGGGCTTCGGACACCGCGTCTACCGGGCCGAGGACCCGCGTGCGCGCGTGCTGCGGCGTACCGCCAAGGAGCTGGACGCGCCGCGCTACGAGGTGGCCGCCGCGCTGGAGAAGGCCGCGCTGGAGGAGCTGCACGCGCGCCGTCCCGACCGGGTGCTGGCCACCAACGTGGAGTTCTGGGCCGCGATCATGCTGGACTTCGCGGAGGTGCCGGCGCACATGTTCACCTCGATGTTCAGCTGCGCCCGTACCGCCGGCTGGTCGGCGCACATCCTGGAGCAGAAGCGCACCGGTCGCCTGGTGCGTCCGTCGGCCCGCTACATCGGGCCGGGGCGGCGTGACCCCCGCGACATCGTGGGGTACGCCGACATCGCCGAGACGGCCTGATCGCCTCTCGCACGCCAGGGCGTCGTATCCCGGTCCGTCCGGGGTGCGGCGCCCTTCGCGTTCCCGTGCTCGCGTGCGCTCGCGTGCTCGTGCGCTCCCGTGCGCGCGTTCAGCCCAGGGCCGCGTCCAGGATGCGGGCCCACTGGGCGACCACGCGGGCGCGCCGGGCCGTGTCGTCGGTGAGGACATTGGCCAGGCCTAGGCCGCGCGCCATGTCGAGGAGACCCTGCACGGTCTCGCGTACGCCGGGAACGGACTCGTCGGCGCCCAGCAGTTCGACGGCGATGCGGTGGGTCTCGCGGCCGACGCGGGCCTCCAGTTCGGTGACCCGGGGGCGGAGCTGCTCCTCGTTGGAGGCGGCGACCCACAGCTGGAGGGCGGCCCGGAAGAGGGTGCCCGTGTACAGGTCCACGAGCGCCTCCACCACGGAGGCGCGGGCGGCGGGGCCGGCGTGGAATAGCTCGCGCAGGGCCGTGGACCGCTCCTCGGCGACGTACTCGACGGCCGCGGTGAAGAGGTCCTCGCGGGTCGGGAAGTGGTGCTGGGCCGCGCCGCGCGAGACGCCGGCGCGTTCGGCGACGACGGAGACGGTGGAGCCGGCCCAGCCGTGTTCGGCCAGGCAGGAGACGGCGGCTTCCAGGAGGTGCCGGCGGGTGACTCGGCTGCGGGCCTGCTTCGGCCCGTGCGTGGGGCCCTGCTTCGGGCTGGTCACAGCGACCACGACGGGTCCCGGCGCTCGAAGCGGGCGGTGATGCCCTCGCGGGCCTCGGCGGAGGCGAAGAGTTCCGCGGACAGCTCCGTCAGGCGGGCGCCGTCGCGGTCCAGGGCCTCGCGTACGGAGGCGGCGGTCAGCGCCTTGGTGGTGGCCAGGCCCTGCGGTGAGGCCTTGCGCAGGCCGGCGAGGACGGGCTCCAGGGCCTCGTCGACGTCGTCGGCGTGCAGGGTCAGCAGGCCGATCCGGGTGGCTTCGGCGGCGTCGAAGCGCTCGGCGGTGAGGAAGTAGCGGGCGGCGGCGCGCGGATCGAGGCGCGGGAGCAGCGGCATGGAGATCACGGCGGGCGCGAGGCCGAGGTGGGTCTCGGTGAAGGCGTACGAGGACTGCGGGCCGGCGGCTGCGATGTCGCAGACGCCGAGCAGACCGAGGCCGCCGGCCCGGACGTGGCCGGTGACGCGGGCCACGACCGGCTTGGGCAGGTCGGCGATCTCCCGGAGCAGGGCCAGGAAGTCGGCCGGGGCGGAGGGGGACTTGAGGTCGGCGCCCGCGCAGAAGGTGGTGCCGGTGTGGGTGAGGACGAGGGCGCGGACCGCCGGGTCCGCGGCGGCGGTGGCGAGGGCGGCGCGGAGGTCCCCGACGAGGGCTTCGGACAGCGCGTTGCGGTTGGCCGGGGAGTCCAGGGTGAGCGTGGCTACGCCGGTCGCTTGCGCGGCGTGCACGAGTGGGGGCATGTCTCCTCCGGAGCGGGGTGTACGGAACGGGCGGGGTCTCCCCGGGGGAGGGTATGCGGTGGCCCTGGCGGGCCTCTCCGCCGGTTCCCTGCCGGGGGCTTGGCCGAGTCGGGCTCGGCTGCGCGGGGCCACGGTGCCGGGGCTGGGGTGGGGGCCGGGGTGGGGGCCGGGGCCGGGGCCGGGGTGGGGTGTCGGCCGGGACTGCATGATTTATGGCGCCCCAGGCCGTGCTTCGGCCCTTACGGGCCTGACACGCGCCACAAATCACGTTTTACGTCCCTGCCAACACCCCACCCCGTCCCCGTCCCCGGCCGGCACGTCGGTCCCTGTCGGCCCTAGTAGGACTTGGGGAGGCCCAGGGTCTGGTGGGAGACGAAGTTGAGGATCATCTCGCGGCTGACCGGGGCGATACGGGCGACGCGGGCGGCGGTGATCAGGGAGGCCAGGCCGTATTCGCGGGTGAGGCCGTTGCCTCCGAGGGTGTGGACGGACTGGTCCACCGCGCGCACGCAGGCTTCGGCGGCGGCGTACTTGGCCATGTTCGCGGCCTCGCCCGCGCCCATGTCGTCGCCCGCGTCGTAGAGATGGGCGGCCTTCTGCATCATCAGGCGGGCCAGTTCCAGCTCGATGTGGGCTGCGGCCAGAGGGTGTGCCACGGCCTGGTGGGAGCCGATGGGGTCCTTCCAGACCTGGCGGGTCTTGGCGTAGTCGACGGCCTTGGCGAGGGCGTAGCGGCCCATGCCGATGGCGAAGGCGGCGGTCATGATGCGTTCGGGGTTGAGTCCGGCGAAGAGCTGGAGGAGGCCCGCGTCCTCATCGCCGACCAGGGCGTCGGCCGGCAGCCGTACCTCGTCCAGTGCCAGTTCGAACTGCTTTTCCGCCGCCTGGAGTTCCATGTCGATCGGCGTGTGGGCGAAGCCGGGGGCGTCCCTGGGGACGATGAACAGGCACGGCTTGAGACGGCCGGTGCGGGCGTCTTCGGTGCGGCCGACGATGAGGGTGGCGTCGGCGATGTCGACGCCGGAGATGAAGACCTTGCGGCCGGTGAGGATCCAGTCGTCGCCGTCGCGGCGGGCGGTGGTGGTGATGCGGTGGGAGTTGGAGCCGGCGTCGGGTTCGGTGATGCCGAAGGCCATGGTGCGGCTGCCGTCGGCGAGGCCGGGGAGCCAGGACCGCTTCTGGTCCTCGGTGCCGAAGCGGGAGATGACCGTGCCGCAGATGGCGGGTGACACGACCATCATGAGGAGGGGGCAGCCCGCGGCGCCGAGCTCTTCGAGGACGATGGACAGTTCGGCGATGCCGCCGCCACCGCCGCCGTACTCCTCGGGCAGGTTGACGCCGAGGTAGCCGAGCTTGGCGGCGTCGGCCCACAGCTCGTCGGGGTGGCCGCCCTCGCGGGCGAGGTCGGCGAGGTACGCGCGGCCGTACTTCTGGCCGAGGGCGGCGACCGCCGTGCGCAGGGCCTTGTGCTCTTCGGTTTCGATGACGGGGCTCATGATTGCGGTGCCTCCTGTGCTTCCTGGACTACGGCGAGCAGGGCGCCGAACTCGACCTGTTGGCCGGTGGCGGCGTGGAGCGCGGTGAGCGTGCCGGAGGCGGGAGCGAGGATGCGGTGCTCCATCTTCATGGCCTCCAGCCAGAGCAGGGGCTGCCCGGCGGTGACGGGGCTGCCGGGAGCGAGGCCCTCGGCGACGCGGACCACGGTGCCGGGCATGGGGGCGAGCAGGGAGCCCGGTTCGGTGCGGTCCTGGGGGTCGGCGAACCGGGGGACGACGGTGAGGGTGTGGGATCCGCAGAGCGCCGAGTCGACGTAGACCTCGCCCTTGTTCGAATTTTGTTTCACGTGGAACATGCGGCGGATTCCCTCGACTTCGAGGGTGACGAGGGTGGGGCTCGTGGCCAGGACCCGGACTCCCGGGTGGTCCACAGGGTGGTAACGGACCTCGTATTCGGCGGCCGCGGTGCCGGCCGCCGTGTAGCGGCGCGTCTGGGGCTGGGAGCGGACGTTGCGCCAGCCGCCGAGGCGGGCGGCGAGTGGGGCGTCGGGGGCCGGGGCGGCCTGGGCGAGGGCCGCGGCCAGGGCGGACAGGGTGGCGTCCGGGGCTTCCTCGGTGAGGGCCGTGAGGTGGCGTTCGTAGAAACCGGTGTCGAGCTGTCCGGCGGTGAACTCCGGGTGGCGCAGGGACCGTACGAGGAGCTCGCGGTTGGTGGTGAGCCCGTGGATGCGGGCTCCGGCGAGCGCGTGGGCGAGGGCGCGTACGGCCTCGGCACGAGTGGGGGCGTGGGCGACGACCTTGGCGAGCATGGGGTCGTAGTGGATGCCCACGGTGTCCCCGTCGGTGAAGCCGGTGTCCACGCGGACCTCGCCCGGGACTGCGAGGGTGTGCAGGACTCCGGTCTGGGGCCGCCAGTCCTGGGCCGGGTCCTCGGCGTAGAGGCGGGCCTCCACGGCGTGGCCGGTGGGCGGTGGCGGGGTCAGGGGCAGGGCCGCGCCCTCGGCGACGCGCAGCTGGAGGGCGACGAGGTCGAGACCGAAGACGGCCTCGGTCACGGGGTGTTCGACCTGGAGCCGGGTGTTCATCTCCAGGAAGTACGGGAGCCCGTCGGCGGTGACGAGGAACTCGACCGTGCCCGCGCCCTGGTAGGAGACGGCGCGGGCGGCGGCGACGGCGGCCTCGTGCAGGGTCTCGCGCAGGCGGTCCGGCAGGCCCGGTGCGGGGGCCTCCTCGATGACCTTCTGGTGGCGCCGCTGGAGGGAGCAGTCGCGGGTGCCCAGCGCCCAGACCGTGCCGTGGGCGTCGGCGAGGATCTGCACCTCGACGTGGCGGGCGCGCTCCACGTAGGGCTCGGCGAAGACCTCGCCGTCGCCGAAGGCGGATCGGGCCTCGGCGCAGGCGCCTTCCAGTTCCTCCTTGAGGGCGTCGAGATCGCGGACGACGCGCATCCCGCGGCCGCCTCCCCCGGCCGCGGCCTTCAGGAGGAGGGGCAGGTCGGCGGCGGTGGCGGTGGCCGGGTCGACGGGGTCGAGGAGCGGGACCCCGGCGGCGCGCATCAGCTCCTTCGCACGGGTCTTGGAGGCCATGGCCTCGATGGCCTCGGGCGGCGGGCCGATCCAGGTCAGCCCGGCGGCCTGGACCTCGCGGGCGAAGCCGGCGTTCTCGGAGAGGAAGCCGTAGCCGGGGTGGACGGCGTCGGCCCCGGCGGCGAGTGCCGCCTTGATGATCAGGTCGCCGCGCAGGTAGGTGTCGGCGGGGGCCGCGCCGGGGAGGCGTACGGCCGCGTCGGCGGCGCGGACGTGGAGGGCGTCGGCGTCCGGGTCGGAGTGGACGGCCACGGTGGCCAGGCCCAGGGCCCGGGCGGTGCGGAAGACACGGACGGCGATCTCGCCGCGGTTGGCCACCAGTACGGCCGAAAGGGGGGTGCTGGACAGGGTCATGTGCGGGCTCACATCCGGAAGACGCCGAAGCCGCCACGGGCGCCCTCGACGGGGGCGTTGTGGACGGCCGACAGGCACAGGCCGAGGACGGTGCGGGTGTCGCGCGGGTCGATGACCCCGTCGTCGTACAGCCGACCGGACAGGAACATCGGCAGGGACTCGGACTCGATCTGCGCCTCGACGAAGGCGCGCATCCCGGCGTCCGCCTCCTCGTCGTACGGCTGGCCCTTCGCGGCGGCGGACTGCCTCGACACGATGGAGAGCACGCCCGCGAGCTGCTGCGGGCCCATGACGGCGGACTTGGCGCTGGGCCAGGCGAACAGGAAGCGGGGCTCGTAGGCGCGCCCGCACATGCCGTAGTGGCCGGCGCCGTAGCTCGCACCGATCAGGACGGACAGGTGGGGGACACGCGAGTTGGACACCGCGTTGATCATCATCGAGCCGTGCTTGATGATGCCGCCCTGCTCGTACTCCTTGCCGACCATGTAGCCGGTGGTGTTGTGGAGGAAGAGCAGGGGGATGTCGCGCTGGTTGGCGAGCTGGATGAACTGGGCGGCCTTCTGCGACTCGGCGCTGAACAGCACGCCCTGGGCGTTGGCGAGGATGCCGACCGGATAGCCGTGGAGGGTGGCCCAGCCGGTGACGAGGCTGGTGCCGTAGAGGGGCTTGAACTCGTCGAAGTCGGAGGCGTCGACGATGCGGGCGATGACCTCACGGGGGTCGAAGGGCGTCTTGAGGTCGGGCGGGACGATCCCGAGGAGCTCTTCGGGGTCGTAGAGGGGCTCGTCGGCCTTCGGCGGGTCCGCGTTCGGCTTGCGGTGGTTCAGGCGGGCGACGACGCGGCGGGCCTGGCGGATCGCGTCGTGCTCGTCGAGGGCGTAGTAGTCGGCGAGGCCGGAGGTGCGGGCGTGCATGTCGGCTCCGCCGAGGGACTCGTCGTCGCTCTCCTCGCCGGTGGCCATCTTGACCAGTGGCGGGCCGCCGAGGAACACCTTGGAACGGTCCTTGATCATGATGGTGTGGTCGGACATGCCGGGGATGTACGCGCCTCCGGCGGTGGAGTTGCCGAAGACGACGGCGACGGTCGGGATCCCCTCGGCCGAGAGCCGGGTGATATCGCGGAAGATCGCGCCGCCCGGGATGAAGATCTCCTTCTGGGAGGGCAGGTCGGCGCCGCCGGACTCCACGAGGCTGATGCACGGGAGGCGGTTCTGCCGGGCGATCTCGTTGGCCCGCAGGGCCTTCTTCAGGGTCCAGGGGTTGCTGGCGCCACCGCGGACGGTGGGGTCGTTGGCGGTGACCAGGCACTCGACGCCCTCGACCGTGCCGATACCGGTGACCATGGAGGCGCCGACGGGATAGTCGCTGCCCCAGGCGGCGAGCGGGGACAGCTCCAGGAACGGGGTGTCCGGGTCGAGGAGCAGTTCGACGCGTTCGCGGGCCAGGAGCTTGCCGCGGGTCTTGTGGCGGGCGGTGTACTTCTCACCGCCGCCCGCGAGGGCCTTGGCGTGTTCGGCGTCGAGCGCGGCCAGGCGCTCCAGCGCGGCGGTACGGGCCTGCGCGTGCTCGGGGGCGTGGGGGTCGACGGTGGTGCCGAGGCGGGTCATGAGCCGGTCCCCTCCGGGGCGGGTGTGGGCAGCAGGTGGGACGGGATGTCGAGGTGGCGGGCGCGGAGCCATTCGCCGAGGGCCTTGGCCTGGGGGTCGAAGCGGTGGCCGGAGGCGACGCCGTCGCCGAGGATGCCGGTGAGGGTGAAGTTCAGGGCGCGGAGGTTCGGGAGCGCGTGCCGGACGACGGGCAGGTCCCGAACTTCGGGGAGCAGCTCCTGGAGGACCTCCACCGTGAGGGTGCGGTGGAGCCAGTCCCAGGCTTCGGCCGACTCCACCCACACCCCGACGTTGGCGTCCCCGCCCTTGTCCCCGCTGCGGGCCCCGGCCACTGCACCCAGAGGGGCGCGGGTGGTGGGCCCTGCGGGGCTCTCCCCCACCCCGCCCTTCCACCGTTCCCTGAGGCTCCCCCCCAGACCCCGCTCCTCAACTGCCGGAGGGGCTGTTCGAGGCGGCGCCGGGACGGGTACCCGGGTGCCGTCCGGGAGGACGGCCGCGTGGGGGACGGCCGACGCCGGGACCAGGGCCGAGGTGAAGACCCCGTACGGCTGGGCCGGGCCGGGTGGGGCGGTGACGTGGAAGCCCGGGTAGCTGGCCAGGGCGAGTTCGATCGCCGCCGAGGTCAGGCCGCGGCCCACGCGGTCCGGGGACGGGTCGCGGACCACCAGGCGCAGGAGGGCGCTGGCCGTCTCCTCCGTCGGTGCGTCCTCGTGGTCCGTGCGGGACAGGGTCCACGCGGCGTCGGCCACGCCCTCCAGGGCATCGGAGAGCTGGGCGCGGACGAGCTGCGCCTTCGCCTCGATGTCCAGGCCGGTCAGGACGAAGACCACCTCGTTGCGCCAGCCGCCGATGCGGGTGACGCCCACCTTGAGGGAGGGTGGGGGAGCCTCGCCGCGCACACCCGTGACGCGGACGCGGTCGGTGTCCTCCTCGGTCAGCCGGACCGTGTCCAGGCGGGCCGTGACGTCCGGGCCGAGATAGCGGACGCCCTGGGTCTCGTAGAGGAGTTGGGCCGTGACCGTCCCGGTGGTGACGGCCCCGCCCGTGCCCGGGTGTTTGGTGATCACCGAGGAGCCGTCCTCGGAGATCTCCGCGAGGGGGAAACCCGGGCGGCGGACGTCGTGCGCGGTGAAGAAGGAGTAGTTCCCGCCGGTGGCCTGGGTCCCGCACTCCAGGACGTGGCCCGCGACCACCGACCCGGCCAGCCGGTCGTAGTCGTCCGGCGCCCAGTCGAACCACCAGGCCGCCGGGCCGCTGACCAGCGCCGCGTCCGTGACCCGGCCGGTCACGACCACGTCCGCGCCGGCCCGAAGACAGGCGGTGATCCCGGCGCCGCCGAGGTAGGCGTTGGCGGTGAGCGCCCCTTCCTCGTACGGCATCAGGTCGTCGCCCTCGACGTGCGCGACGCGGACGGGTACCCCGGCCTTGGCCGCCAGCGCCCGTACGGCGTCGGCCAGTCCGGCCGGGTTCAGGCCGCCGGCGTTCGTGACGATCCGTACGCCGCGTTCGTGAGCCAGCCCGAGCCCCTCCTCCAGCTGCCGCAGGAAGGTCTTGGCGTAGCCGAGGTCCGGGTTCTTCAGACGGTCGCGGCCGAGGATCAGCATGGTCAGCTCGGCCAGGTAGTCCCCGGTCACCACGTCCAGCTCGCCGCCGGTCAGCATCTCGCGCAGGGCGTCGAAGCGGTCCCCGTAGAAGCCGGACGCGTTGGCGACGCGCAGCGGACGGCGGGTCACCGCGAGGCTCCCGGCTCGCGGCCGGGCCCCGCCGGGCCCGCGAAGGCCTGGGCGATGCCGAGCCAGCGGTCCGCGTCGTCGCCGGTCGCGGACAGGGCCAGGTCGGCGCGGTGGGCCCGCTGGGTCACCAGGAGGCAGAAGTCGAGCGCCGGGCCCGTGATCCGCTGCGGGGCGTCCGGTGGGCCGTACGCCCACACGCCCGTGCCGTCGGGGGCGGTCAGCTCCACCCGGAACTCCTCGGCGGGCGCGGGCAGTCCGTGTACGGCGTAGGCGTAGTCGCGGGCCCGTACGCCGATCCGGGCCACGTGCCGCAGCCGGGCGGTCGGGGTGCGGCGGACGCCGAGCGCGTCGGCGACGTCCTGGCCGTGCGCCCAGGTCTCCATGAGCCGGGCGCTGGCCATGGAGGCGGCCTTCATCGGCGGCCCGTACCAGGGGAAGCGGGTGTCAGGCGAGGCCGCGGCGAGGGCTTCGCCGAGGGCGGCGCGCGCGGAGCGCCAGCGGGCGAGCAGCTCGGCGGGCGGCAGCCCCGCGCCCTCCTCCGCGCCTTCGTCGACGAACGAGTCGGGGGCCTTCAGGGCCTCCTCGACCATGCGGCCGAAGCCGTCGGCGTCGGTGAGGGAGAGCAGTGCGGCCCGGTCCGTCCAGTGCAGGTGGGCGATCTGGTGGGCGACGCTCCAGCCCGGCGCGGGGGTGGGCAGGGCCCAGTCGGGCACCGGCAACTCCGCCACCAAGGCGTCCAGTTCAAGGCCTTCATCGCGCAGATCGGCGAAGACGGCGACAGTGGCTGCGGCGGCGGCTGCGGCAGTGGCATCGACGGCGGACGGATCGGGCACGGCGTGCTCCCCTCTCGGCGTGAGGGGAAGACTGGCAGCCTCCACGAAAACAATCAAGCATGCTTGCATGATTTGACCGAGGGCGGCGCGTTCCCGCCACCCACGCCAACCCGGCTCCCGACAAGGGCAGTTGACACCGATCGCGAAGAGGGCTGGTCTGGCGGCGCCGCTCCCGTCCGGTACGCAGGGGGCGATTCAGGCCGTAAGCCGGAAACTCGCGAAACGTCACCGGATGTCCCGTCGATACTGGACGTTCCGCTCCGGGCCCGGGCGAACACGCGACCTCGATCGCGCTCGCAAGCACGTTCATGTCACTCGACGCAGACGACGAAGAGGATGAGCAGACGTGACCCAAGCCGCCCGAACCCCCTCCTCCCTCTATCCCGAACTCGACGCGACCTCCCTCGGCGCCTTCGTCACCGCCCTGGAGAGCGGCGACGTCACCGGCCTCGCCCCCGCCCGCGCCGCCGAGGTCGCCGAGCTCCGCTCCGTCGCCGTCTTCACCCGCGGCAAGGTGACCGGCGCCGACGGGGACCTGCTCGACGCCGCGCTCTGGCGCCACACCGGGATACAGCCGCGCCCGCTGATCGTGATGCCCTCGCCCTGGACCAGCCTGGGCTGGCTCGTCTACGCCGTCCAGGCCACCGTCTTCGCGGCCCGCGGCTACGACGTCCTCGCCTACACCACCCGCGGCTTCGCCGCCTCCGAGGGCCAGGTGGAGGTGGCGGGCCCGCTCGACGTCGCCGACGGCAGCCGCGCCCTGGACCACCTCGTCGAGCGCAGCTCCGGGCCGGTGACGGGGATCGGCTTCCTCGGGGACTCGTACGGCTCGGGCATCAGCCAGCTGGTCGCCGCGCACGACACCCGGGTCGACGCGGTGGTCGCGCTCAGCAGCTGGGGCGATCTCGGGGAGGCGTTCTACGAGAACTCCACGCGCCACGTCGAAGCCGTACGGGCCCTGCTCAAGGCCGCCGCGAAAGCGCGGCTGAGCCCGCAGACGCAGAGCGTGTTCGACAACGTCCTCGCCGGTCGCGACGTGCCGGGCACCCTGGCCTGGGCGGAGCTGCGCTCGCCCTTCACGCACGTCAAGGAGCTCAACCGGCGTGAGGTGCCCGTCTTCTACGCGCACGCCTGGCACGAGACGCTCTTCCCGCCCAACCAGACCCTGAAGATGTTCAACGAGCTGACCGGCCCCAAGCGCCTGGTCCTGTCCATCGGCGACCACTCCGGGCCCGAGTCGTCCGGCATGCTCGGCCTGCCCAACCGGATCTGGACGGACGCCCACCGCTGGTTCGACCACCACCTCAAGGGCATCGACAACGGCATCGCCGACGAGGGCCAGGTGCTCAGCGAGGTGATGTGGAACAAGACCCTCGAACCGCGCCCGACCTGGCCCTCCCTCACCGAGCACATACACCGGCTGCACCTGGCGGACGGCGGGGAACTGGCGGAGGAGCCGGAGGCCGGCTGGACCGCGACCGTGGTGTGCGGGGTGGACACCACGGCGACCGTCGCCGACGCGGTCGTCACGGCCGGCTACGCGGAGATGGCCGGCCGGCCGAAGGTCTACCCGACGGGCGACATCGACCGCTCCGTCGCCGCGGTGTGGGCATCGGCCCCGGCCCCGGAGACCACCCGGCTGCGCGGCACACCGAAACTGCGCGTGACGTACCGGGCGGCCAACCCCGGGTCCAGCTTCGTCGCCTACCTCCTCGACACGGCGCCCGACGGCTCGGCCCACATCGTCACGCACGCCCCGTACTCCGACCTCGAATCGGCGCCCGACAGCCTGATCAGAGCGGACATCGAGCTCCAGGCCACGGCGTACGACGTCCAGCGCGGCAACCGGCTGATGCTGGTGATCGACGCCCGCGACCCCTTCTACGGCGACACCAACCTGCCGCGGGCGACGCTGGCGTTCACCTCACCGGAGGCGACGCCCTCGTACCTGGACCTGCCGCTCGGCTGACCGGCTGAGGGGTGTACGCCCGCCCCGCCGGTCCCCCGTGGCCGGCGGGGCGGGCGTACGGCTTCAGGGGCGACGGGCGGGCCAGACCGGGGGAGGGAACTGGGGCACGCGGCGGCGCCGCCGAAGGGCCTCGCCCACAAAGAGGGACACGGTTCCCGTCACGAGCGTCGCCGTGAACGACAGCAGCATGACGATCGGCCGCCACCAGTTGTCGGCCGGCAAGATGGCGTGCCATGCCACTCCCGACCCCACCGCAAGAGCCACCAGCAGCGGAATCCTGGCCACCAGTGACAGCCGACGGCTGACCAGGACGAAGACGCACCCGAGGACGCCGGCCGGCACCACAGAGAGGAAGAAGCCCACAGCCAGGAAGATGAGCAAAAAGAAGATCATGTCGCACTCTTTCTGGGCTTGAGCCGGCTCGGACCGGCCTGAACCGACCCGTGACGGGGGAGGGCACGGCCGCACCCACCACTGCACTGCGGCGCAGCGGCCCCTGCCGGGATACTGCCAGTAGAGTTGAACATGTTCAATGCTTCTGCCTGAACGCGTTCAATGCGCGCTGGTCACGCCGATCGTCAGGCGGTCCGCTTCCGGGTCTGCGAGCGGACCGCGCCCATGCTGGCCGCGATCACCAGCGCGATGGCCACGGCGTCCAGCGCGGACATGGCCTGGTTCAGCACGAGGAAGCCCGCGGTGGCCGCGATGGCCGGCTCCAGGCTCATCAGGATCGCGAAGGTCGGGGCCGGGAGCCGCCGCAGGGCAAGGAGTTCCAGGGTGTACGGGAGCACGGAGGACAGCACGGCCACACCGGCACCCAGCGCGAGGGTGCTCGGGACCAGCAGGTCGGAGCCGGCTTCGACGATGCCCAGCGGCAGCGAGAGCACCGCGGCCACCGCCATCGCCAGGGCCAGGCCGTCGGCCTGCGGGAAGCGGCGGCCCGTACGCGCGCTGAACACGATGTACGCCGCCCACATCGCGCCCGCCCCGAGCGCGAAGGCCGCGCCCAGCGGGTCGAGACCGCCGAAGCCGCCCCCGCCGTGGCTGGACAGCAGCACGACACCGGCCAGGGCCAGGCCCGCCCACAGCAGGTTCACCAGGCGCCGGGAGACGACGACCGAGAGGGCGAGCGGCCCCAGCACCTCAAGGGTGACGGCCGGGCCGAGCGGGATGCGGTCGATGGCCTGGTAGAAGAGGCCGTTCATGCCCGCCATGGCCACGCCGAAGGCGACGACCGTGCCCCAGTCGGCCCGGACGTAGCCGCGGACCTTGGGGCGGCACAGGAGCAGCAGCACGACCGCGGCGGCCGCGAGGCGCAGGGTGACCACGCCCGCCGCCCCGACCCTCGGCATGACCATGACCGCGAGGGCCGCGCCGAACTGCACCGAGACCCCCGCCGAGATCACCAGCGCGACGGGCCCGAAGCGGGCGGGGGCGCGTCCCGCGGGGGGCGCGGCGAGGGGGGCTGTGGCCGACACGGGCACGGTCGTGGTCGGGGAAGGGGAGGACGGTGCGGTCGGTGCGGTCATTCATCCAGATTACGGGCCCGTAAGGAGTGATCCCGCATCCGTTGCCTTACAGGCTCTCCGCCGCGAGGTCTTCTGCCAGGCCGTCCGCCAGGAGTTCCGCCAGGTGGCGGGCCCGCACCCCGCCGAGTTGGGCGATCTGGGTACGGCAGGAGAACCCGTCGGCCTGGACGGCTGCGTCCCGCGGGGCCGCGCGCAGCGACGGGAGGAGCTGCTCCTCCGCGCACGCCACCGACACCTCGTGGTGGCCCGGCTCGAAGCCGAAGTTCCCGGCCAGGCCGCAGCAGCCGCCGCTGAGCTCGCCCACCAGGCCCGCGCGCTCGCGCAGCCGCCGGTCGGCGGCATCGCCGAGCACCGCGTGCTGGTGGCAGTGGGTCTGGCCGACCACCGCCCGGTCCAGGCGCGGCGGTTGCCAGGCCGGGGCGTACTCCTCCAGCGTCTCGGCGAAGGTGCGGACGGCTGCCGCGAGGCGCGCCGCGCGGGGGTCGTCGGGGAGGAGCGCGGGGAGGTCCGTGCGCAGGGCCGCGGCGCAGCTGGGTTCCAGGACCAGCACGGGTGCGCGTACGTCGCCCACGGCGTCCAGGGTGCGGTGGAGGACCTTGCGGGCGCGGTCCAGGCGGCCGGTGGAGAGGTAGGTCAGACCGCAGCACGGCCGGCTGCCGCGGGGGACGGATACCTCCAGGCCGGCGGCCCGCAGGACCCGTACGGCTGCGCGGCCGGCCTCGGGAGCCAAGTACTCCGTGAACGTGTCGGGCCAGAGGGTGACGGTGGGGGTGGCCGTGGGGGTGGCCGTAGGGGCTGCCGTGGGTGCGGTGCCCTGCAGGCGGCTTCCGGGCTCTGCCCGGACCCGCGCCGCAGCACCGGTCGGCCACCAGCGGGTGAACGGCTCGGCCGCCAGTGCCGGCAGCGCCCGTTCCCGCGCCACGCCCGGCACCGGGAGCAGCCGTCCCGCCGCGTTTACGACGCCCGCCATCCGCAGCGCGGCGATCAGGCGGAGCCACCGGGGCAGGCCGCCCAGCGTGTAGTGGGCGAGCGGACGGACGCGGCCCGCCCAGTGGCGGTGCAGGAACTCCGACTTGTACGAGGCCATGTCCACGCCCACCGGGCAGTCGCTGAGGCACCCCTTGCAGCCCAGGCACAGGTCCAGCGCCTCGGCGACCTCCGCCGACCGCCAGCCGTCCCGCACGACCTCCCCGGCCAGCATCTCGTGCAGCAGCCGGGCCCGGCCCCGCGTGGAGTGCCGCTCCTCCCCCGTGGCCCGGTACGACGGGCACATCACCCCCGGCCCGCCCACGTCCGAGGAACGGCACTTCGCGACGCCGACGCACCGGGCGACCTCACCCGCGAAGGAGGTCTGCGGCAGCACGGCGAAGCGGAGGTTCTCGTCCAGGCGGCCCGGCCGGACCAGCATCCCCGGGTTCATCCCGCCCGCCGGGTCCCACACGTCCTTGTACGCGCCGAAGAGCCGGACCACGTCATGCCCGTACATCCTCGGCAGCAGCTCCGCCCGCGCCTGCCCGTCCCCGTGCTCCCCCGACAGCGAGCCGCCGTGGGCGACGACCAGGTCCGCCATGTCGGACGAGAAGGCCCGGAAGCGGACCACGCCGTCCGCCGACGCCAGGTCGAAGTCGATCCGTACGTGGACGCAGCCCTCACCGAAGTGCCCGTACGGCGATCCGCGCAGCCCGTGCGCCGCCAGCAGGGCGCGGAACTCCCGCAGGTACGCCCCCAGCCGGGCCGGCGGCACCGCGCAGTCCTCCCACCCCGGCCAGGCCATCTCCCCTCCCGGCAGCCGCGTCGCCGTGCCCGCCGCGTCCTCCCGGATCCGCCACAGGGCCCGCTGCCCCGCCGGGTCCGTGACCACCACCGCGTCGAGCGCGTCAGCGCCCCGTACGAGCGCCCGCGCGCCGCCCTCGTCGGCCATCTCGACGAACAGCCACGCCCCGCCCCGCGGCAGCCCGCCCACCCCCCTGACCAGGTCTTCCGCCATCCCCTCCACGGTCAGCGGGCGGTACGGGAGCAACCCGGCCGCCGCGTCCGCCGCCGCGGTCTCGTCCGCGTACCCGAGCACCGCGAGCACCGGCGCGCGCGGCGCCTCCACCAGGCGCACCATGGCCTCGGTCACCACCCCGAGCGTGCCCTCGCTCCCGCAGAAGGCCCGGGCCACTTCTACCCCCCGCTCGGGAAGCAGGGCGTCCAGCCCGCCGTAGCCGGAGATCCGCCGCGAGAAGCCGCCCGAGCCGCCCGGGCCGCCGCCCATCCCCGTGCGCAGGAGGGCCAGGTTCCCGTCGACCAGCTCCCGCAGCCCCGCCGGGGCCCCTGCCCAGCCGGTCCCGATCCGGTACGAGGAGCCCCCGTACGCCGTCACCGCCAGCACGGCCACGTTGTCGGCGGTGGTCCCCCAGGCCACCGAATGGGCGCCGCACGCGTTGTTTCCGATCATGCCGCCGAGGGTGCAGCGGGAGTGCGTGGAGGGGTCCGGCCCGAAGGTCAGCCCGTACGGGCGCACCGCGTCCCGCAGCCGGTCGAGCACCAGCCCGGGCTGGACCACGGCGGTGCGCGCGGCCGGGTCGACCGACACCAGGGCGTTCATGTGCCGGGTGAGGTCGAGCACCACCCCCGTCCCCGTCGCCTGCCCGGCGATGGAGGTCCCGCCGCCGCGCGGGACGACCGGTACCCCGGCGTCGGCGCACACGCGCAGGGCGGCCGCCACGTCCTCGGCGTCGCGCGGGGCCACCACGCCCACCGGGACGCGCCGGTAGTTGGAGGCGTCCATGGTCACCAGCGCCCGCGCCGCGGCCCCGAAGTCCACCTCGCCTCGCAGCCCCGCCCGCAATGTCCGTTCGAGTTCCCCGGGTGACGTCACGCCCCCAGCCTCCCACCGTCGGTTGCGTCTCATCGGGTGGACGCGGCTCCGAGACGTGGACCTGGACCCGATACGCTCCGCTCGTGGCTGAGATCCAGATTCCCGCTGACATCAAGCCCGCCGACGGACGCTTCGGCGCGGGCCCCTCCAAGGTGCGGACCGAGGCGCTGGACGCCCTCGCCGCCACCGGAACCTCCCTGCTCGGAACCTCGCACCGCCAGGCCCCGGTCAAGAACCTGGTCGGCTCGGTGCGCCAGGGGCTCCGGGACCTCTTCTCCCTCCCCGAGGGCTACGAGGTGATCCTGGGCAACGGCGGCTCCACCGCCTTCTGGGACATCGCGACCCACGGGCTGATCGAGCAGAAGTCCCAGCACCTCACCTTCGGCGAGTTCTCCTCCAAGTTCGCCAAGGCCGCGAAGCTCGCGCCGTGGCTGGACACGCCGTCCGTGATCTCCTCGGAGCCGGGCACGCACCCCGAGCCGCTCGCCGAGGCGGGCGTGGACGTGTACGCGTACACCCACAACGAGACCTCGACGGGTGTCGCGGCGCCGGTCAAGCGCGTCGCGGGCGCCGATGCCGGGTCCCTCGTACTGGTGGACGCGACCTCGGGCGCCGGCGGCCTGCCGGTGGACATCACCGAGACCGACGTCTACTACTTCGCCCCGCAGAAGTCCTTCGCCTCGGACGGCGGCCTGTGGCTGGCCGCGTTCTCCCCGGCCGCCCTGGAGCGCGCGCAGCGCGTGCACGACTCCGGCCGGCACATCCCGGAGTTCTTCTCGCTGCCGACGGCGATCGACAACTCGCTGAAGAACCAGACGTACAACACCCCGGCACTGTCGACCCTCTTCCTGCTGAACGAGCAGCTGGAGTGGATGAACGGCCAGGGCGGTCTGGAGTTCACGACCGGCCGTACGGCGGCCAGCGCGCGCAACCTGTACGGCTGGGCCGAGGCCTCGAAGTACGCGACCCCGTTCGTCGTGGACGCCGACAAGCGCTCCGCCGTCATCGGCACGATCGACTTCTCGGACGACATCGACGCGGCGGCCGTGGCCAAGGTGCTGCGCGCCAACGGGATCGTGGACACCGAGCCGTACCGCAAGCTCGGCCGCAACCAGCTCCGCATCGCGATGTTCCCGGCGATCGACCCGGCGGACGTGCAGGCGCTGACCGCCTGCATCGACTACGTGATCGAGAAGCTCTAGCAGTCCCGCTCGGAGCCCCCGGTGACCTCTCGTCACCGGGGGTTCCGTCGTACCGGCGCGGTGATGTCCGCCCACCTCACCGGGAGGACGTGGCCCCGCACGCGCTACCTTCTGGAGTTCGGGTACGGCAATTCTTGGAGGCAGCGGCGTGAGCGTGCGAGTGACGGCGGCCCAGAGCGGTGTGGACCCCTTCGGCACGGCCCGGCTGCGGCGCGGGGTGCTCGACTCCTGGGGCGCGGGCCCGGCCCGGTTCCGCGAGGACGCCAACGCCGAGGAGGACCTGGCCCTCGGCGGCTACCGCGACCGGCTCGTCGTCGAGCTGGCGCAGAACGCCGCCGACGCCGCGGCCCGGGCCGGGGTACCGGGCCGGATGCGGCTCACCCTGCACCCCGGCGAAGGCGGGCACGCGGTGCTGGCCGTCGCCAACACCGGCGCCCCGCTCGACGCCACGGGCGTGGAGTCCCTGAGTACCCTGCGCGCCTCCGCCAAGCGCGAATCCGGGGCCGGCTCGGGCGACACCGTCGGCCGCTTCGGCGTCGGTTTCGCCGCCGTCCTCGCCGTCTGTGACGAACCCGCGGTGCTCGGCCGCCACGGCGGCGTCCGCTGGTCCCTGGCCGAGGCCCGCGAGCTGGCCCGCGAAGCCGCCGTCGGCAGCCCCGGCCTCGGCGACGAGCTGCGCCGCCGCGACGGCCACGTCCCCCTGCTGCGGCTCCCGCTGCCCGCCCAGGGCAGCGCGCCCGAGGGCTACGACACCGTGGTCGTCCTCCCGCTGCGCGACGCCGCCGCCGAGGACCTGGTGGAGCGGCTCCTCGCCGCCGTCGACGACGCCCTGCTGCTCACCCTGCCCGGGCTGTGCGAGGTCGTCATCGAGACGCCGTCGGACGGCAGGGCCGGCAGCGTCCGCACCCTGTACCGGCGCGACGAGGGCCCGTACACCGTCATCGAGGACTCCCGGTCGGGGACGAACCGCTGGCGCACCGTCCGCCACGGCGGCCCCATCGAGCGGGCCCTGCTCGCCGACCGGCCCGTGGAGGAGCGGCTGCGGCCCACCTGGTCGGTGTCCTGGGCGGTGCCCGTCGACACCGACGGCGCCCCGCTGTACCCGGCCACCGCGCCCGTGGTCCACGCCCCGACCCCGACCGACGAGCCGCTGGGCATCCCGGCCCTGCTCATCGCGACCCTGCCGCTGGACACCTCCCGCCGGCATCCCGCGCCGGGGCCGCTGACCGACTTCCTCGTGGAGCGCGCCGCCGACGCGTACGCCGAACTCCTCGGTGCCTGGGACCCGGTGTCCACCTCCCTCGTGGACCTGGTGCCCGGCCCGCTCGGCAAGGGCGAACTGGACGGGGCCCTGCGCGCTGCCGTCCTCCAGCGGCTGCCCCGTACGGCCTTCCTCGCCCCCGCCGCGCCGCCCGAGCACGCGGAGGAGCGCAACGCCCTGCGCCCCTTCGAGGCCGAGGTCGTGGAGGGCGCGGGCGCCGATACCGTACGGGTCCTCGCCGAGGTCCTGCCGACCCTGCTCCCGGCCGGTCTGGAGCGCCGCCCCGAGCTGCGCACCCTGGGCGTGGGCCGGCTGCCGCTGGGCGATGCCATCGAGCGGATCGCGGGCATCGAGCGGACCCCCGACTGGTGGCACCGGCTCTACGACAGCCTCGCCGGGGTCGACCCCGACCGGCTGTCCGGGCTTCCCGTGCCGCTGGCCGACAACCGTACGACGATCGGGCCGCGCCACGTCCTGCTCCCGTATGCGGACACCCCCGCGGACCTGGCCCGGCTGGGGCTGAAGGTGGCCCACCCGGACGCGGCGCACCCGCTGCTGGAGAAGCTCGGGGCGCTCCCCGCGACGCCGCGCGCGGTGCTCACGACCCCGCAGGTCCGGGCCGCCGTCGCCGGATCGATGGACGCGGGCGAGATCTGGGACGAGGACGCGCTGGACCCGGAGGAACTGGCCGACGTCGTCCTGGGCCTGGTCCGCGACGCCGACCTGAGCCCGGGCGACGAGCCCTGGCTGGGGGCGCTGGCCCTCCCGGACGAGGAGGGGGAGCTGACCCCGGCGGGCGAACTGCTGCTGCCCGGATCGCCGCTCGCCTCGGTCATCCGCGAGGACGAGATCCCGTACGTGGACGCCGAACTGGCCTCCCGGTGGGACGCGGACACCCTCACCGCCTGCGGGGTGCTGGCCGCCTTCCAGCTGGTGCGCGCCACCGACGTGGTCCTGGACCCGGACGAACTGGAGCCGCGCGACGGGGACTTCGCCGAGCCCGACGACGCGGGCCTGCTCGACGCGGTGGACGTCTGGTGCGAGGACCTACTTGACCAGCTGCCGGACACCCCGGTGCCGCCGGTGGCGACCGAGCTCGTCGCCGTGCGCGACCTCGACCTGGTCGACGACGACTGCTGGCCCCAGGCCCTGGCCATGCTGGCGCAGCCGCCGCTGCGTGACGCCCTGACCCAGCCCGTGCGCATCCTCCTCCCGGACGGCACCACGCAGTCCGTGCGCCCGTACACCGCGTGGTGGCTGCGCGACCACCCGGTGCTCGACGGGCGCCGCCCGGCGGGCCTGCGCGCGGCGGGCGGCGATCCGCTGCTGGAGGGCCTCTACACCTCGGCGGACGCGACCGGCTTCGAGGACGAGCAGGTGCTGCGGGCCCTGGGTGTACGGACCACCGTGGCGGCCCTGCTGGACGAGCCGGGCGGCGCGGCCGAGCTCCTGGGCCGCCTCGCCGACCCGGACCGCGAGGTGACGGGCCGCCAGCTGCACGGCCTGTACGCCGCGCTGGCGGACCTGGACCCCGAGCAGGTCACGCTGCCGGACGAACTGCGTGCGGTGGTGGACGGCGAGGTCCGCGTGGTGGACGCGGCGGACGCGGTCATCGCCGACGCCCCGGACCTGCTCCCGCTGACGGTGGGGCTGCCGCTCCTGCCGGTCACCCCGTCCCGGGCGGCCGACCTGGCGGACCTCCTCCAGGTCCGGCGGCTCTCGGAGACCGTTCCGGCCGAGGTGACCACGCCGGGCGAGGAGCACGAGGTCCCGGAGCCGGTCCGCATCCTGCTGGGCCCCTCGACCCCGTACACCTACATCGAGCACGAGGAACTGATCGCGGGGGGCACCGAACTGGACTGGCGCCGCACCCCCGACGGCACCCTTCACGCCTCCACCCTGGAGGGCGTCGCGGCGGGCCTGGCCTGGTCGGCGGGCCAGTGGCCCCGCCGCTTCGAGGTGGCGGCCCTCCTGGAGGACCCGTCCCGCACTGCGGAACTGGCGCGCGACCGCTGGTTCGACTAGGGCGCCCGTCGCTCTGGCCGGCCCGCCCCGGGAGACCCCGGCGGGCCGGTCAGAGAGCGAACACGACTCCGCGCCAGGTCCATCCCGCGGCGAGGAGCGTGTTCCGCAGGGGATCCTTCACATCCCGTGTGTCGAAGCGGAACGTTTCGGCCCGGCGGCCGTCCGGCCCCTTCCTGGCATCCCACTGCTTGTACACCGCCATCCCCGGCACGCGGGAGTACTGCCGCCCGGACTCGTGCGACGGCTCCCACCGCTCGTCGGGGGCGCGCACCTCGCGCTTGGCGGTGACCAGGCGCATGCGGATCTTGAGGGTCACGTCCACCTCCCGGACCGGCAGTCCGCCACGAGGTCGGCGCCTGCCTTCGGGGTGCCGTCGCGCACGACGAACCGCACGTCCGGCCCGTTCAGCGCGAGCTACGCGAGCAGCGCGTCCCGGACCTCCATGGCGGGCAGCGGCATGACACCGATGCCGGGTACCTGGTACCCGTGTACGTGTCCCAGAGCCGGCCCATCGCCTGATCCCTCCCGGCTGCCCCCGCTGCCAGGCTTTGATCACACGCACGGCAACCGCACACCGGCCGGGCGTTACGGCGCGGCGCGTACGCATCGCGGTCGCTAGGCGGGGAACCTACGGTTCACCCACCTGAAGGTGAACTCGATCAGGGCCGCGGCGCCCGCGGCGACGGCCACCGCGATCCACGGCATCGTCACGCCCTCCAGCTTGAGCTGGAAGAAGTCCTGGAGCCACGGCACGACCAGCACGATCAGGAACGCGCCGCCCATCGCGCCGACCAGTCCGACGCGCCACCACGTGTACGGGCGGGCGATGATCGCCAGGACCCACATCGAGGTCAGGAACAGCGTGAGGGTCGCCGCACTTGTCTCGGCCTTGAGGGAGTCGGGGCCGGTGTAGTAGTGGCGGGCGATCAGGTACGTCACGAAGGTGGCGGTCCCCGCGATCGCCCCGCCCGGGATCGCGTACCGCATGACGCGTTTCACGAAGTGCGGCCGCGCCCGCTCCTTGTTCGGGGCCAGGGCCAGGAAGAAGGCCGGGATGCCGATGGTGAGCGTGGACAGCAGCGTCAGGTGGCGGGGTAGGAACGGGTACTCGACCTGCGAACAGACCACCAGGATGGCCAGCAGCACCGAGTAGACCGTCTTCGTGAGGAAGAGGGTGGCCACGCGGGTGATGTTCCCGATGACCCGGCGGCCTTCGGCGACCACCGCGGGGAGGGTGGAGAAGCTGTTGTTGAGGAGGACGATCTGGGCGACGGCGCGGGTGGCCTCGGAGCCGGAGCCCATGGACACGCCGATGTCGGCGTCCTTGAGGGCGAGCACGTCGTTGACGCCGTCGCCGGTCATCGCGACCGTGTGGCCCTTGGACTGGAGCGCGCCGACCATGTCCCGCTTCTGCTGCGGGGTGACGCGCCCGAAGACGGAGTTCTCGTCGAGGACCGTGACCATGTCGGCCCGTTCGGCGGGGAGCCTGCGGGCATCGACGGTGTTCTCCGCGCCCGGCAGGCCGAGCTTTCCCGCGACCGCGCCGACGGAGACGGCGTTGTCTCCTGAGATGACCTTGGCCTTGACGTCCTGGTCGTCGAAGTAGCGCAGGGTGTCGGCGGCCTCGGGGCGCAGCCGCTGCTCCAGGACGACCAGGGCGGTCGGCCGGACGGCGGTGGCGACGGCCGCGTCGTCCAGCTCGCGGGCGGAACGGGCCAGCAGGAGGACCCGCAGGCCCTGCTCGTTGAGGCCGCTGATCTCGTCGAGGGCCGGGTCCCCGGCCGGGAGGAGCACGTCGGGGGCACCGAGCAGCCAGGTGTTGTTCTCGCCGTCGCCCTCGCTGAAGCTGGCGCCGCTGTACTTGCGGGCGGAGGAGAACGGCAGCGACTCGGTGCAGCGCCACTCCGCACTGTCGGGGTAGGCGTCGATGATCGCCTGGAGGCTGGCGTTGGGACGGGGGTCGGACTCGCCGAGGGCGCCGAGCACCTTCTTGACGTACGCCGGGTCCGTGCCGCCGAGCGCGCGGAGCTCGGTGACGTCCATGCCGCCCTCGGTGAGGGTGCCGGTCTTGTCGAGGCAGACCACGTCGACCCGGGCGAGGCCTTCGATGGCGGGCAGCTCCTGGACCAGGCACTGCTTGCGGCCGAGCCGGATGACGCCGACCGCGAAGGCCACGGAGGTGAGGAGGACGAGCCCCTCGGGGATCATCGGGACGATGCCGCCGACGGTGCGGGCGATGGCGTCGCCCAGGTTGTTCTCCTTGACGACGAGCTGGCTGATGATGAGGCCGATGGAGGTCGGGATCATCATCCAGGTGACGTACTTGAGGATGGTGGAGATGCCGGAGCGCAGCTCGGAGTGGACGAGCGTGAAGCGGGAGGCCTCTTCGGCCAGCTGGGCGGCGTAGGCCTCGCGGCCGACCTTGGTGGCGGTGAAGGCGCCGCCGCCGGCGACGACGAAGGAGCCGGACATGACCTGGTCGCCGGGCTTCTTCAGGACGGGGTCGGCCTCGCCGGTGAGCAGGGACTCGTCGATCTCCAGGTTGTCGGCCTCGCCGACGGATCCGTCGACGACGACCTTGTCGCCGGGGCCGAGTTCGATGACGTCGCCGAGGACGATCTCGGAGGTGGAGATCTCGGCGGTCCGGCCGTCGCGGCGGACGCTCGGTTTGGCCTCGCCGATGACGGCGAGACCGTCGAGGGTCTTCTTGGCGCGCAGTTCCTGGATGATGCCGATGCCGGTGTTCGCGACGATCACGAAGCCGAAGAGGCTGTCCTGGATCGGGGCGACGATGAGCATGATCACCCAGAGCACGCCGATGATCGCGTTGAACCGGGTGAAGACGTTGCCGCGGACGATGTCGACGGTGGCGCGGCTGCTGCGGACGGGGACGTCGTTGACCTCACCGCGCGCGACGCGCTCGGCGACCTCGGTGGTGGTCAGCCCGGCGGGCTTGAACCTCGGCGCGGGTGGCCGGACGGGGTGGACCGGGTCGAGCTCGGCCCCCGCGTCGATGGCGGGGCCGGCCCGGTCCGGCCCGTTCTGATCGATCTTCGCCCGCTGCGTCATGCTTTCGACGGTAAGCGGGGTTCCGGGGCTTCACCCGCCGAGAAGCCGGAAGATCCGACCTCAGGATGACCCGAATCGTCCCCCGGTAGCGCGCCCGGGCGGTTACTGGTCGGCCTGCGGTCCCGGCTCCGCCCGCGCGGCCTCGGCAGCCTGCTGCGCCGCGTGGCGCTTGAGGGCGGCGTCGCGGCCGCGTACGTACCAGATGCCGATCAGACCGAGGAAGCCGCCGGCCGCGCAGGTCCAGACCCACCACAGCATGCCCTGGTCGGCGAACCAGCCGTAGAAGGGGAGCTGGACCAGGAACATGGCGAACCAGATGATCGTGCCGCCGGTGACGGTGGCGACGACCGGGCCCTCCAGGGGCTCGGGCGCCTCGTGCTTCGCAGTCCATTTCGCCATGCGGCAAGTCTAGGTGCGCGGATTCGCTGTCTACGCGCGGAGATGGACGCTCCTTCGTTCATGTGTTCATACTGAAACGGTTTGGGCGTGGCCCATTTTCTTCGTATGAACCACCCAATGAGGACCGTATGAGCACCCCGGCCCCCGCCCCCGCGCCCGCCACCGCGGCGACCCTCCCGGACCCCTCCCCCCAGGGAGCATCGGCCTTGGACCGCTACTTCAAGATCTCCGAACGCGGCTCGACCGTCGCCCGCGAGGTCCGCGGCGGTCTGGCGACCTTCTTCGCGATGGCGTACATCATCGTGCTGAACCCGATCATCCTGGGCAGCGCGAAGGACATGTACGGGCACCAGCTCGACGGCGGCCAGCTCGTCACCGCCACCGTCCTGACGGCCGCCTTCACCACGCTCCTCATGGGTGTCATCGGCAACGTCCCGATCGCACTGGCCGCCGGCCTCGGCGTCAACACGGTCGTGGCCCTCCAGCTCGCCCCGCGCATGAGCTGGGCCGACGCCATGGGCATGGTGGTACTGGCCGGCTTCGTGGTGATGCTGCTCGTCGCCACCGGCCTGCGCGAGCGGGTCATGAACGCCGTACCGACGGGTCTGCGCAAGGGCATCGCCATCGGCATCGGCCTGTTCATCATGCTGATCGGCCTGGTCGACTCGGGCTTCGTCTCCCGCATCCCGGACGCCGCGCACACCACCGTCCCGCTCCAGCTCGGCAGCAACGGCCACCTGCACGGCTGGCCCGTGCTGATCTTCGCCGTCGGCGTGCTGCTCACCCTCGCCCTGCTGATCCGTAAGACGCCGGGCGCGATCCTGATCTCCATCGTGGCGATGACCGTCGTCGCGGTCGCCGTCCAGCTGATCACGAAGCTGCCGAACGAGGCGTGGGGCCTCACCGTCCCCGAGTGGCCGGGCAACCCGGTGGCCGCGCCCGACTTCGGGCTCGTCGGCCAGGTCAGCCTGTTCGGCGGCTTCGGCAAGGTCGGGATGCTGACCGGCGTCCTCTTCGTGTTCACCGTGCTGCTGTCCTGCTTCTTCGACGCCATGGGCACGATCCTGGGCGTCGGCGACGAGGCGAAGCTGATCGACGAGAACGGCGACTTCCCCGGCATCAACAAGGTCCTGCTGATCGACGGCCTGGCCGTCGCCTCGGGCGGCGCGACCTCTTCCTCCGCCACCACCTGCTTCGTGGAGTCCACGGCCGGGGTCGGCGAGGGCGCCCGCACGGGCCTGGCGAACGTCGTGACGGGCGGCCTCTTCGCCGTGGCGCTGTTCCTGACCCCGCTCGCCACCATGGTCCCGTCCCAGGCGGCCACCCCCGCCCTGGTGGCGGTCGGCTTCCTGATCCTGGCGGGCTCGGTCAAGGACATCGACTGGAGCGACTTCACCATCGCCGTCCCCGCCTTCCTGGCCATGGTGATGATGCCCTTCACCTACTCGATCACCAACGGCATCGGCATCGGCTTCATCAGCTTCTGCGCGCTGCGCCTGGCGACCGGCCGGGGCCGCGGGGTCCCGGTGGCCATGTACGTCGTGTCGGCGGTGTTCGTCTTCTACTACGCGATGCCGGCGCTCGGCCTCACGTGAGCCCCGCCTACGTTCCCACCTGCGTTCCCACCTGCGCCCCACCTCGGCCGCACGTGATCAGGTGAGCCCGTAGAACTTCTCTGTCTCGTCGACGGCCGCGTTGAAGCGCTCGTCGAAGTCGTCGCGAATGAGCGTCCGGACCACATAGTCCTGGACGCTCATTCCGCGTTTGGCGGCATGAGTCCGGAGCCTGTCGAGGAGCTCCCCGTCTATGCGCATGCTCAGCACATGTGTCCCCATGCCGAAAGAGTCGGGGCAGAGGGTATGGGCGCGTGTCACTTTCTGCTGCCAACTCACCCGTACGAGTGACGGCCGTAAATGGTGTTCCTTAGGTTGGGTAATGAGTTATTCTAAAGACATGCACGACCTCTCCCATGGCGACGACGCTGCCGCCGTGAACGACCTCCGCTCCGCCGTCATGCGACTGGGCCGGCGCCTGAAGCACCAGCGCGTCGACGAGTCGCTGAGCCCGACCGAGATGTCGGTCCTCGGCACCCTCGCCCGCTGCGGCCAGGCCACGCCTGGCGAGCTGGCCCGGCGCGAGCACGTACAGCCGCCGTCGATGACACGCATCGTCGCGCTGCTGGAGGCCAAGGGACTGGTCACGCTGGAACCGCACCCGGACGACCGCCGCCAGAAGGTGGTCCGCCAGACGGAGGAAGCCGAGGCGATGCTCGAAGAGAGCCGCCGCAAGCGCAACGCCTTCCTGGCCGGGCTCGCGGCCGAGCTGACCGAGGACGAATGGGCCAAGCTGCGCGAGGCCGCACCCGTCCTGGAGAAGCTCGCGCACCTGTAGGAACGACGCCAGGAGGCGAACGCTTTTGAGTACGGGAAACGGAGCAGACTCCGCACCCGGCCACATATCCACCCCCGACACGACCCCCGCGGGCAAGCACCCCGGGGCACCTTCCGGCGGTAGCCGGGGGATGTTCAGCTCGCTGACCATCCGGAACTACCGGCTCTTCGCGGCCGGTCAGGTCGTCTCGAACACCGGCACCTGGATGCAGCGCATCGCGCAGGACTGGCTGGTCCTCTCCCTGACCGGCTCCGCATCCGCCGTCGGCATCACCATCGCCCTGCAGTTCCTGCCGATGCTGATGTTCGGCCTCTACGGAGGCGTACTCGCCGACCGGCTGCCGAAGCGGCCCCTGCTGGTCGTCACCCAGAGCGCGATGGGCCTGACCGGAATCGCCCTCGCCGTGCTCACCCTGGCGGGACACGTCGAGGTCTGGCACGTCTACCTCGCCGCCGTCCTGCTCGGCCTGATCACCGTCGTGGACAACCCGGCGCGGCAGACCTTCGTCCCCGAGATGGTCGGCAAGGCGCAGGTCGCCAACGCCGTCAGCCTGAACTCGGCCAACTTCCAGTCCGCGCGGCTGGTCGGCCCGGCGATCGCCGGTGTGCTGATCACCGCCGTCGGCTCCGGCTGGGCCTTCCTGCTGAACGGACTGTCCTTCGCCGCGCCCATCGCCGGTCTCCTGATGATGCGCACGGCCGAACTGCACCCCGTCGAGCCCCAGCCCCGCGCCAAGGGGCAGCTCCGCGAAGGCCTGCACTACGTCGCCGGCCGGCCGGAGCTGATCTGGCCGATCGTGCTCGTGGGCTTCATCGGCACCTTCGGGTTCAACTTCCCGATCTGGCTGTCGGCGTTCGTGAGCGACGTCTTCCACGGGGACGCGGGCACCTACGGGCTGTTCAACACCCTGATCGCGGCAGGCTCCCTGGCGGGCGCCCTGCTCGCGGCCCGGCGCGGCCACTCCCGGCTGCGGCTGCTGGTGGCGGCGGCCGTGCTCTTCTCGGGCCTGCTGCTCGTGACCGCCTTCGCACCCGGATTCTGGCTGTTCGCCGCGCTGCTCGTACCCATCGGGATCTTCGGTCTGACGGTCAACGTGACGGCGAACTCCAGCGTGCAGATGGCGACCGACCCCGAGATGCGGGGCCGGGTCATGGCCCTGTTCATGATGGTCTTCACCGGCGGCACCCCGCTGGGCGCCCCGCTGCTGGGCTGGATCACGGACACCTACGGCGCGCGGACCGGCATGGCCGCGGGCGGTGCGATCTCGCTGCTCGCCTCCGCGGCGATCGCGGTGGTCCTGGCCCGCGTAGGCAACCTCCGGCTGCGGGTGGACCGGCACGGGGTGGCGTTCGTCCCGGCGCCGCGCGCCCGCGAGCTGGTCACTGCCGCCTGACCCCGCCGGGCGCCTGCGGCGCGGCCTCTTGGGGTGGAGCCCCCGAGAGCCGCGCCGCGCCCGGGCACCCCGGCTAGGCTCGGCGGCATGAGACTGTTCGCCGCCGTCCTGCTGCCCGAAGAGGCCTTGGCCGAGCTGCGGGACGCCGTACGCCCGCTGCACGACGACCGGTTGAGGTGGACCGGCGAGCCCGGCTGGCACTTCACGCTCGCCTTCATGGGCGAGGTACGCGACGAGGTGCTCCCGGACCTGCACGCCCGGCTCGCCCGCGCCGCGGAGCACACCGAACCGTTCGCGCTCCGCCTGCACGGCGCCGGGCACTTCGGCAACCGCTCGCTGTGGATGGGCGCCGCCGGTGACCTCGACGCGATGCGGCTGCTCGCGGACCGGGCCGACGCCGCCGCCCGGCGGGCCGGGGTGCCCATGGAGCAGCACCGCCGCTACACCCCGCACCTCACCCTGGGCCGGTCCCGCGACGACGCGGTCCGGCTGCGCCCCTACCTGGACGCCCTCGCGGGCTTCGAGGGCACGCCCTGGCGGGTCGACACCCTCAGCCTCGTCCGCAGCAACCTGCCCGTCAGCGGCGTCCCCGGCGAACAGCCCCGCTACGAGACCGTCGGCTCCTGGCCGCTGGGCACCGGCCCGGACAGGACATAGCTCCTACGGACGCGAGGGCAGCCAGCCCTCCTGCACGGCGCGCACGCCCGCCTCGAAACGGCTGCGCGCGCCGAGCCGTTCCATCAGCTCGTTCGCGATGCGCCGGGCCGTGCGCGAGGACACCCCCAGCCG
Organism: Streptomyces sp. NPDC006463; assembly: GCF_042870715.1. Lineage (NCBI taxonomy): Bacteria > Bacillati > Actinomycetota > Actinomycetes > Kitasatosporales > Streptomycetaceae > Streptomyces > Streptomyces sp. NPDC006463. The sequence continues at coordinate 46,957 of NZ_JBIAHP010000014.1, forward strand.
CTTGGCGATCGCGTCGTCCGTGTGCCCCTCCGCCAGCAGCCTGACCGCCGCCGACTGCTGGGCGGTCAGCCCGTCCGGCCCCAGTACGGCCACCTCCGCCAGCGGCTGCGCCGACGCCCACGTCGACTCGAAGAGCGCGCACAGGGCGACCAGCATCCCGTGTCCGGTCAGGACCACCGCGCCGGCCGCCGAGTCGTCGCTCACCGGGATCAGCGCGGTGGACCGGTCCACGATGAGCATCCGGGTCGGCAGCGACGGCGCCGTGCGGACCTGTCCGCCCAGCTCGGTGAGCCAGTTGGCGTGCTCGACGGAGTGCCGGCTGTTGCGCACGCTGTCCAGGTAGACCGTGCGCATGCGTATCCCGCGTTCGAGCAGGTCCTTGTTGAGCGGGCGCGAGGCGGCGATGTTCGACTCGGTCAGCGTGGCGTCGGGCGAGAAGGCGAGCAGTTCCTCCTTCGTCTCCCGGGTCAGCGCCACCAGCCGGTCGCGGACCGCGTCGAGGCCGATGAGCTGCTCGACGCCCGGGTGGCTGGCGGCGGGCCGCAGCTCGGAGTACTCGGAGATCAGCCGGGCCGCCGCCGCCCGCGACGCCTCCAGCCGCTGCTGCCGGGCGGCGAGTTCGGCCTGCCCCCGCGCCATCAGGATCTCCATGCCGATGTCCGGGGACACGGCCCGCAGCCGTCCGGCGTCGTCGGCCGACGGCTGGACCAGAGCGAGCTCACTGAGCAGGTCCAGGGCGGTGCGCACCTCGTCCTCGGTCGCGTCCACCGCGACCGCCAGTGCCGCGACACCCGCCGCGGGCTGAACGAGCATGGCCCGGTAGACGGCTTCGGCTCTGGCGTCGAGTCCCAGTTCGGTCAACACGCGTGTCCCCCAACCCCGTTGGCACTTCCGTCGCACGATCATCTCACCGTCGTCCCGGAAGCTGGCCAGAACCGTCCACGACCGCAAACGGCCAGCCCGATCGGCGTCCGGAACGGGCCGCACCGGGCGACCGTTGAGGGATGTACCTCGTCCATGCCCGTCTGCGTACGGCCCCTCCGGCGCATCTCCCCGACGACCTGCGTGAGGCGGCCCGCGCCGGCCTGGATCCCGGCGACCGGGTCGAGCACCTCGCCGTGCACCCGCAGTCCGCCGGGCACTTCACGCTCGGCTTCTACCTGGTGGCGGACTGCCTGGAGGAGGCCGAGCGCCGCGCCGAGTCCGCCTGCCGGCGCCTGCTCGCGGTGGGGGCGCTGCCACAAGCGCGGCTGCTGGGTGTCGGCGTACCGCTCATGCCGGTGCACCGGTGACCCGTGTCCGCATCCGTCCGGGGACGGTTTGGGCCAGCGGGAACCCCTTCTCCGTCTGCCGGACGGCGACTTAGCTGTGTCCCACCGGAACGGACGGCGCCACCGCGGGGCGCGGAACGAACCGGGTGACACCGCCACTCGACGAACCCGCCTCACGGCGCACGCGAAGGGACACCGATCGTCATGACGACCACCCGCATCCTCCAGGCCGCCGCGGTCGCCCTCCTCACCCTCGCCCTCGGGACCCCCGCCGTCGCCGCGCCGGCGCCGGCCGCCGAGCCGCCGGTCACCTCGACGAACGACATGGGCTGGCAGTAGCAGCCGGTATGAACCGAAGGCGATGGCCACCCCCGACATCAATACGGTGCTGGTGACTTCTACCAGGTCATCGCGGCCGCACGGGTACGCAGCAGCAGTGCGACCCAACTGCGGTACGGGGCCCAGCGGTCGCTGATCCCGGCGCGGGCCTGCGCATCGGTACCGATGCCGGAACGGCCGTAGGCCTCGGCCATCGCGGCGTGGAGCCGGCGTTCGTGGTGGGGGAAGACGTCCGGGTGCCCGGCTCCGCGGATGAGGACGAGCTCCGCGTAGAAGGGGCCGATGCCGGGCAGGGTCCGCAGGTGGGCGAGGGCGTCGTCCACCGGCATCGCGCGCAGCCGGGCGGCGTCGAGGTCGCCGGCGAGAGCCGCGTCGGCAAGGGCGCGCAGGCGCTCAGCCTTCACGTCGGGCAGGCCCGGAACCCGGCTGATGCCGCGCAGGACCAGCGGGGTGGGGAAGGCGTACAGCGACTCCCCGCCGACGACGACGCGCTGTCCGAGGCGCTCGGCGACGCGGGCCTTGATCGCGGCGGCCTGGACCATCCGGATGCGGTGGCCGATGACCGACCAGGCCGCGGCCTCGTACGGAGAGTGGAAGCACACCGGCCGCAGTCCCGGGTACGCCGCCATGAGCCCGGCCACGACGGGATCCTCCTCGGCGAGCCCGGGGAACCCGGCGCCGTCGACGTCGAGCGAGAGGATGCGGGCCAGTTGCGCCCGCGCCGCGCCCGGATCCCCGGTGACGTCCGCCTCGACGGCGGCCCCCGGGCCCAGCGCCTGCCTCACCTCCGCGCCCACCGTCGAGTGGCCGTCGTCGGCGGGGAAGGCCAGGCGCAGCACCGTGCCGTCCGGGGCGCCGCGGTACCCGGCGGGGGTGAAGCCCGCCAGGAAGCGCACGCTCGCCGCGAGGGAGAACGGCCCGCGCGGGGTGATGGCGGTGAGGGTGGTGGCGGTCATGGTCAGGCGTCGTGCGCGGTGACGGCGTAACCCTCGGGCCCGGTGAAGGTGAACATCCTGCCGAACGGGCCGTCCTCGGGCGCCTTCACGATGGGGACCCCGGCGGCCCGGAGCCTGTCGTGCAGACCCTGCGCGTCAGGGGTCCGGAACCACAGCGCGACCCCGAGACCGGGCCGCGGGGCGGCGTCGAGATCCACGCCCGGCAGCGGCTCGCGGACGGCGAAGGCGATCGGCTCGGTGGCGAACACCACCGCGTGGGGCGGCGAGACGGGCGCCCGGCGCAGTTCGAGGTGGTCCTCGTAGAAGGCGGCGGCCGCTTCCACGTCGCGCACCTGCAAGGCGATGAAGTCCGGCCCGCTGACGATGTCGGTATCGGTGCTGGTGCTGGTGTCGGTCATGCGTACTCCTCGGTCCACAGCCTCGCCCTATGTCAGGACTTTGACATGGGTGAAGTTAGACGTCGCCGCTCGCACATGTCAAACTCCTGACATGCATGACGACGTGACCGAACGCCTGGGGTACCGCCTCAAGCGCGCCGCCGCCGCACTGCGCGGTGCGATGGACAAGGCGCTGCGCGAGTACGGCCTGACCGTGCCGCAGTACGCCTGCCTCGAACTCCTCGACCAGCGCCCCGGGCTGTCCAACGCCGAGCTGGCCCGCGGCACCTTCGTCACGCGGCAGTCCATGAACGTCGTCCTGCGGGGACTGCAGGACGCCGGCCTCATCACCCGCCCGGCCACCACCGACCGCGGCCGCGCCCTGCCCGCCCACCTCACCGAGGAGGGCCACCGCCGTCTCGCGGCGGCGCGCTCCGCCGTCTACGCCATCGACCGGCGCATGTCCGAGGCCGTCCCGGAGCGCCGCCTCGCCGAGCTCCTCGCCGACCTCGACCGCATGGCGGCGGCGGTCGAGACGTGAGAACGGCCACGGCGCCGCCCCTCCGTGCGAGGGGCGGCGCCGGCCGCGTTAGTCTCGACGGGTGGATCCCAAGACCAGAAACCGTGTGATGGCCGGCGTGCTCGTACTGATGTTCGTCGTCGTGGCCGTGGCCGCGGCCGTCGGCCAGTAGCAGCCGGGCACCGCTACCGGGCGAACGCCTCCGGCGACGCGACCGTGCGCGTCGTCGCACGAACGGGCGGCTGCGCGGGCAGCTCTTGCCTGGAGTGGACTCGAAGCAGTTGGCTTGTGCCTCATGAAGTACACGCAGCTCGGACGCACCGGACTCAAGGTCAGCCGACTTGTACTCGGCACGATGAACTTCGGTCCGCAGACAGACGAACCGACCAGCCACGGAATCCTGGACGCCGCCCTCGACGCGGGTCTGAATTTCGTGGACACCGCCAATGTGTACGGGTGGGGCGAGAACAAGGGCCGCACCGAGGAGATCATCGGCACGTGGTTCGCGCAGGGCGGCGGCCGGCGCGAGAAGACGGTCCTGGCCACCAAGGTCTACGGCTCCATGTCCCGCGAGGGTGAGACCTGGCCGAACGAGGACCGGCTGTCGGCGCTGAACATCCGCCGGGCCGTCGAGGCCAGCCTCAAGCGGCTCCACACCGACCACATCGACGTCTACCAGTTCCACCACATCGACCGCCGGACCCCCTTCGAGGAGATCTGGCAGGCCGTCGACGTCCTGATCCAGCAGGGCAAGATCCTCTACGCGGGCTCCTCCAACTTCCCCGGCTACAAGATCGCCCAGGCCAACGAGACGGCCGCCCGGCGCGGGATGGTCGGCCTGGTCAGCGAGCAGTGCCTGTACAACCTCGCCGAGCGGCGGGCCGAGATGGAGGTCATCCCGGCGGCCCAGGACTACGGCCTCGGGGTCATCCCCTGGTCCCCGCTGCACGGCGGCCTCCTGGGCGGGGTCATCAAGAAGGAAGTCGAGGGCGGCCGCCGCGCCTCGGGACGGTCCGCGGACGCGCTGGCCAACAGCAAGGTACGGGCGCAGGTGCAGGCGTACGAGGACCTTCTCGACAAGCACGGCCTGGAGCCCGGCGAGGCCGCGCTGGCCTGGCTGCTCACCCGGCCGGGGGTGACGGGCCCCATCGTCGGCCCGCGCACCACCGAGCAGCTGGAAAGTGCGCTGCGCGCGCTGGAACTGGAGCTGAGCGAGGAGGTGCTGGCCGGGCTGGACGAGATCTTCCCCGGGCCGGGGCCGTCCCCGGAGGCCTTCGCCTGGTGATCCAGCGGCATCTCGGCCGTCGCCCCCTTCCCACGGGGGCGGCGGCCCTGGCGTCCGGTCAGGGCCCCGCCGTGAAAAGCGTGTTACAGCCCCTGGTACGGGCCGCCGATGCCCCAGGCCTGGTGGAGGGCGGCCGCGAACTCCCCCGCGAGGCGGTGCTCGCCCGAGGCGTTGGGGTGGGTGCCGTCGTAGGTGTCGTGGTGGATGTCGTACGACTGCGGGCGCGCGGCCAGCAGGATCGGCGAGGCGTCGGTCGTCAGATCGGCCACCGCCTTCGCCAGGAGCTCGTTGAAGCGGGCCACCTCGGCCGCGAACGGCGCGTCCTCCTCGGCCCGGACGTTCGGGATGACGGGGAGGAGGACCATCCGGACGGCCGGACGGGCCTCGCGCGCGGCCGCGATGAAGCGGCGGACGTTGGCGGCGGTCTCGTCGGCCTTGGTGTAGAAGCCGAGGTCTATCAGGCCGAGGGAGACCAGCAGGACGTCGGCCCGGCCCGCACGGGCCGCGGGGCCGATCAGGGGCGCCATGTGCTGCCAGCCCTCGCCCCAGCCGGCCAGGTGGCGGCGGGCGTCCGTCGGGAAGCCCGGGTCGGCGTACTCGTGGCTGGTGGGCGCGTCGGCGGAGGTGTCGTACAGCTCGCTGCGCGGGCCGACGATCGAGAAGGGGCCGCCGAAGGTCGCACCCAGGTGCTGCCACATCCGGTAGCGCCAGGTGTAGTCGCCGGCGCGTCCGATGGTCATGGAGTCGCCGACGAACATGAAACGCATCCGGTCATCATCGCGGATCACGCGACAGGAGCATCTGTGATGCCTGACACGCGGTCCGGCCTGGCAGGCTTGGGGGATGCGCCTGCTGCCGGTCTCGTCCGCCTCCGCCGCCCTCGTTCTCGCCCTGCTGCCGACGGCGGCCCTCGCGGCGGGGGGCACCGGGGCGTCGTCGTTCACGATCAGCGATCCGCGGATCAAGGAATCGAGCGGGCTGGCGGCCAGCCGGATCCACCCCGGCGTGTACTGGACGCACAACGACAGCGACGACGGCCCGTACGTCTACGCGGTGGACTCGGCGTCCGGCAGGACGGTGGCCCGGGTCACGCTGACCGGGATCGGGAAGCCGCGCGACGTCGAGGCGATCTCGCTGGGACCGGACGGGCAGTTGTACGTCGGTGACATCGGGGACAACCGGGACGGCACCTGGGACCACGTCTGGATCTACCGGTTCCCGGAGCCGAAGGAGCTGGTCGACACCACGGTCAAGGCCGCGCAGTTCACGGTGCGGTACGCGGACGGGCCGCGGAACGCGGAGGCGCTGATGGTGCATCCGGTGACGGGCCGGGTGTACATCGCGAGCAAGAACGAGAGCAAGGGCGGGCTCTACGAGGGTCCGGAGCAGCTGTCGGCGAGCGGGACGAACGTGTTCCGGCGGGTCGCGGACGTGCCGTGGGTGACGGACGGGGCGTTCTCCCCCGACGGGAGCCGGCTGGCCCTGCGGGGTTACTTCACGGCCCGTACGTACCCGTGGAAGGACGGCCGGCCGGAGGGAGAGGGCGAGCGGGTGAGCGCGCCGTGGCAGGGGCAGGCGGAGTCGGTGACGTACGCGGCGGACGGGTCGGCGCTGATGTTCGGCTCCGAGGGCGCCGACAGCCGTGTCATCGCGGTCCCGCTGTCCGCGGCGGCTCCCGCCGACTCCGCCTCGCCGCAGCCCGGCGCCCCCGCGGAGGCGGCCCCGCCCCCGGGGCCGCCCGGCAGCTTCACCAAGGGGGCCCTGGTCCTGGCGGCCGCCCTGGCCCTGACCCTCGCCGCGAAACGCCTCTTCCGCCGCCGCGGCTCCGCCGAATAGCCCTGCGGGCCGCCTGCGGGGGCTCCGCCCCAGACCCCGCGCGTCAAACGCCGGCGGGGCTGAAATTGCCCTGCTGGCAATCCAGCCCCGCCGGCGTTTGAGGCGCGGGGGTTCGGGGGCGGAGCCCCCGACAGCGGCGCGGCGCGGCCGGTTACTCCTCGCGGATCGGGATGCGGCCGTTCAGCGGGGTGCTGGGTGCCGAGCCATCCGAGCCTGCACGACCGGCGGAGCCGTCGGTCTGCTGGGACATCGACGCCAGGAGCTGGCGGGCCACGCCCAGGCCCGTACCGCCCATCGTGAGCGCCTTCGCGAACATCTCCGACATGCCCTCCGCCCCGTTCAGCAGGACCATGTGCTCCACGTTCCCGAAGGCCCCCGCGCCCGCCTCCACGATCGCCGGCCAGTTCTCGGCCAGCTGCTGCGCGACCACCGCCTCCTGGTTCTCCGCGAGGGCCGCCGCCCGTGCCTTGATCGCTTCCGCCTCGGCGAGACCCTTCGCCTTCGCCGACGCGGCTTCCGCGAGACCCCGGGCCTGCGTGGCCGCCGCCTCCGCCTCACCCGTGGCCCGGGTCGCGGTCGCCGCCGCGATACCCCGGGCCTCCGTGGCCTTGGCGTCGGCCGCGGCCGCCGTCGTCACCCGCGTGGCCTCCGCGGCAGCCGCCAGCTCCGTCTCCTTCGCCTTGGCCTGCGCCGCCGAGATCCGGGCGTCGCGCTCGGCCTCCGCCCGGGTCCGCGTCTCGTACGCCGCCGCGTCCGCGGGCTTGCGTACGTCCGCCTGCAGCTGCTGCTCGCGCCGGTGCGCCTCCAGCTCCGCGACCCGGGTCTCCTGCACGACGACTTCCTGACGCGCGGCCGCCTCCGACAGCGGACCCGCCTGCCGTGCCGTCGCCGCGGCCTTGTCCCGCTCGGCCTGGTAGCCGGCCTGGAGGATCTCGCTGTCGCGGGTGGCCTCCGACATCCGGGCGAACGCGGCCTGTTCGGCCTCGGTCGCCAGCCGGTTCGCCTCGGCCTGCGCGATCCGCGCGTCCCGCTGCACGGCGGCCGCGTGCGGCATCGCCAGGTTCTTGATGTAGCCCGTCGGGTCCTCGATCTCGTGGATCTGGAGCGAGTCGACGATCAGGCCCAGCTTCTCCATCTCGGTACCGCAGGCGGCCCGGGTCTGCCCGGTCAGCTTCTCCCGGTCCCGGATCATGTCCTCGACCGTCAACCCGCCCACGATGGAGCGAAGATGACCGGCGAAGACGATGTGCACCCGCTCGGGCATCATCTTCTGCTGGTCCAGGAAACGGCGCGCGGCGTTGGCGATGGACACGAAGTCGTCGCCGATCTTGAAGATCACCACGCCCTTGACCCGCAGCGGGATGCCCTGGTGGGTCACGCAGTCCACGTTCAGCTGCGTCTCGTTGAGGTCCAGTGACAGCTTCCGCACCGCCTGCACCCCGGGCAGGACCAGCGTCCCGCGCCCGGTGACGATCCGGAACCCCATGCCCTCGCCGATGCCCTCGGTCTTGTGCGCGGAACCGGAGATGACGAGCGCCTCGTTGGGTTCGGCCACCCGCCACATGAGCTTGAACAGGCCGATCAAAGTCGCAATTGCGGCGAGAACGACTCCCGCCACGACGCCGATAGCCATCGGCAACGCCCCCTTATCGCGGTGCCGTTCGACACCGACGAGGGCGAGTCTGCGCCTGACGGGCACCGGCGGGAAGAGGTGCGCGAAGTCTTGTCGCCATCTTGATACGCACAGGTCGGACGAGGGGTCAGTTGTCGTACGCCGCCATCACGTACACCGTGCGCGGCGGCAGGTACTCGACGACCGTCACCACCGTCCCGACGGCCAGCCGGCCGGTGCCCTGGACGGGGTACGCGAGGAAGTGCTCGGCGCCGCCCCGGATCCGTACGATCACCTCGCCGACCAGACCCGGCCCGACCGTCCCGGTCACCCGTCCGGCCATCCCCACCATGTCCACGCCCTCGTCCCCCATGGCCCGAGGGTACGCCGCCGCGTCGGCCCGCCGGGGCTCCGCCGGGGAGGCCGGCCCGCAGAGGCTACGAGTGGCCCAGGTCCGCGGCGGGGAGGTCCGAGACGGGGACCGAGCCGGTGTCGGGGGCCGGGCGCAGGAGGAACTCGTCCGAGGCCATCGAGTCGAGCACCGGCGGCGCCGGCCGCAGCGGAGCCGGCATGACCGCGGCCTCGGAGTGCCCGCCGCAGCCGTACGACAGGGAGACCAGCCGGCCGTCCGCCGGGCTGAACTCGTTCGCGCAGACGCCGAAGGCCTGGCCCAGCGAGCCGCCGATCGCGACCAGGAAGCCGCAGGAGACGCACGACGCGGGCGCCGCCTGCGCCATCGGGGTCTTCGCGCCGAACGACTCGTCCCAGCGGTCGGCGGCGGTGTGCAGCCCGTACCGCGACAGCACGCGGGCGCGCCGCATGCCCAGCTCCTCGGCGACCGAGGTGATGGAGCCGCGCACCGGGACCACCGTGCGGTCGGTGACGTCGGCGTCCTCCGCCTCGACCAGTTCGGCCATCTCGGTGGAGACCATCGAGTTCGGCGGCGGGGTGTCCTCGCCCGACCAGCCCGGCTCCAGGCGCAGGTCGTCGGAGTCGGTGGGGAGCAGGTCGCCGGGGCCCATGTCGCCGGGGCGCAGCCGCTCGCTCCACGGCACCCACTCGGGGGCGAGCAGGGCGTCGTCGCCGGGCAGGAGCACCGTTTCGTCGAGGGTGACGTTCTTCGCGCGGGAGGCGCGGGTCACGGTGACGGCCCAGCGCCAGCCCCGGTAGCCCGGTTCCTTGGACTCGAAGAAGTGCGTGACGACCCGGTCACCTTCCGCCACGGCGGAGACGTGTGCGCCCACCACACCGGGGAAGGCGGCCTCCTCGGCCGCCGCGCGGGCGAGTTCTACCGCCTCGACGCACAGACGGTCGGGGGTACGGGGGGTACGGCTTCGCGTCGTCGCAGCACTCACTGGTCTCGTTCTCTCCTACGCCGTCTCACGAGTGCGCCGTCCGTACTGTCGTCCACAACGACCCGTCGGTCCTGTCCGTACGTGGAGCGGGCGGAGCGGACCAGAGGGCCGCGTCGACGTCCGCACCCGATCGGACTCCGGGCGCACCTTTATGCGATCCATTCTGCGGGATCGCGAAGAGGCGCGCGGCCAAGAGCAACCGCCGGTGGCGCGCTACGCACGCTACCTCCTCCGAAGCCTTGGGCCCACATGCAAGGTCCGATTCGCGGACAAGCCCACGAGTGGGGGCGCGTCCGCGACGCGCCGGGAGGGGTTCCGCCGGGCCCGGTGGGGCACTATGGCCAGGTGGCACCCGTACGGTCGTCCGGCGACGGCTCGGGACCGGTCAGACGGGCCGGCCGGGCCCTGGGGCGTGCCCTGCACCTGCCGTTCACCGGTACGGCGCGCGGCATCCGGCGGGCCACGCACGCGCACGGGGCTGGTGAATCGGGCCTCGGCAAGCTGATCGAGCTGCACGCCATCAACGGCGCCGGCGATGTGATGATCACAGTGGCGCTGGCCTCGACGGTCTTCTTCTCCGTACCCACGGACGAGGCACGCGGCCGGGTGGCCCTGTACCTGGGGATCACGATGCTCCCCTTCACCCTGCTGGCCCCGGTGATCGGGCCGCTGCTGGACCGGTTGCCACACGGGCGGCGGGCGGCGATGGCGGCCGCGATGCTGGCCCGGGCACTGCTGGCGCTGATGATGTCGGGCGCGGTGGCCACGGGCGGGCTGGAGCTGTATCCGGCGGCGCTGGGGGTGCTGGTCGCGTCCAAGTCGTACGGAGTGGTGCGCAGCGCCGTGGTCCCGCGCCTCCTCCCGCCCGGATTCCCACTCGTCAAGGCGAACTCCCGGGTCACGCTGGCCGGCCTGCTGGCCACGGGCGCGGCGGCGCCGGTGGGCGCCGCGCTGCACCTGATCGGGCCGGAGTGGCCGCTGTACGGAGCCTGCATGATCTTCGTCTGGGGCACCGTCGCGGCGTTCACGCTGCCGCACAAGGTGGACGAGGCCAAGGGCGAGCGGCGGGCCCGGCTCTCCACGCACGAGGCGCACTCGAAGCGGCCGGGGCTGCGGACGGTCAGCCGCTCGGTCCTGTGCGGCCTGCTGGCGAACGCCTCGATGCGCGCGCTGTCCGGCTTCCTGATCTTCTTCCTGGCGTTCCTGCTGCGCGAGCACCCCCTGGCGGGGCAGAGCGCGGCGGTGTCGCTGGGGATCGTGGGCGTCTCGGCGGGCGTCGGGAACGCGTGCGGCACGGCGGTGGGCGCGTGGCTGCGGGCCAGGGCGCCCGAGGCGATCGTCGCGGCGGTACTGAGCCTGACCCTCGCGGTCGCGATCCTGGCGGCGGCCTTCTTCAGCGGCCTCATGATGGCCGTGCTGGCCGCCACGGCGGGCTTCTGCCAGGCGCTGGCGAAACTGTCACTGGACGCGATGATCCAGCGGGACGTCCCGGAGGCGGTACGCAATTCCGCCTTCGCCCGGTCGGAGACGCTGCTCCAGGTGGCGTGGGTGCTCGGCGGCGCGATCGGCATCGTCCTGCCGCTGAACGGCGTCCTGGGCATGTCGGTGGCCGCGGCCATGGTCGCCCTGGGCACCACGATGGCCTTCCGCGGCCTCCTGGGAGCCCCCCGCCACCACCACCCGGGCACCTCCCGCCCCCGGGTGGCCTGAAGTCCGGGGCGGTGCCCGGAGAACGGCGCCGCACCGTGCGACCCGCGCCACAGCAGGTCAGTGGTACCCCATGCAGCGGCGCGGCCCGGCGGCCCGATAGCCTTCGGCTCATGACCGCACCGCTTATCCCGGGTAGGGCCCGCCGCAGCGTCGCGGCCCTCGGAGCCGTTTCCGCCGGCTTCCTCCTCCTCTCCGCATGCGGAGACAAGCCGACGCCCCTGGCCACCGTGACGGTCGGCACCTCGACGGTGTCCGCCGAGGCCGCCTGCCAAGAAGGCAACGAGCCGCTCACGATGGAGAGGCTCCAGGAGTGCCTCACCGAGGCGAAGAAGGCCAAGACCGTCGAGTACGGGCGGGGTGACACCCTGCGTCTCGGGGTCGAGCCCGAGGTCGTCGAGGGCGGCAAGAAGTGGCAGGCGGTCCTGGACGGCCAGCAGATCACCGAGCCGTCCGAGAACACCTACCGCAGCTTCCCGGGCGCCGACGTCTTCGCCACCGGCGGCCAGGGCGAGGCCCCCGCCTCGAAGAAGCTGGCCATCGTCCAGCTCGGCGAGGACGGCAAGCCGACCTCCGTCTGGACCTTCAACCTCAAGCTCAAGTAACCGGACGCCACCGGTGCGCGTGCTCGTCGTGACCGCGGTGGCGGCGGAGGCCGACTCCGTCGCGACCGGTCTGTCCCCTCATCCGGACACCCCCGGTCCCGAGCCGCGCACCCTGGCCGGGGGCTACCGCGTCACCCGGCGGGACCTTCCGGGCATCGCCTTCGACGTCCTCGTCGGAGGCGTCGGTCCGGCCGCCGCCGCGGCCGCCACCGCCACCGCCCTGGTCCTCGCCGACTACACGCTCGTCGTCTCCGCCGGGATCGGCGGCGGCTTCCAGCCCGCCGCGCCGCCCGGCTCCCTCGTGGTCGCGGACGCGATCGTCGCCGCCGACCTGGGCGCCGAGACCCCCGAAGGCTTCGTGGACGTCCGGGCGCTCGGCTTCGGCCACAGCGTGCACCTGCCGCCGCCCGAGCTCGCCGCCCGCGCCGCCGAGGCGACCGGGGCGCTGCTCGCGCCCGTGCTGACCGTCTCCACCGTCACCGGGACCGCCGCCCGGGCCGCCGAGCTCGCCGCCCGGCACCCGATGGCCGGGGCCGAGGCCATGGAGGGGTTCGGGGTCGCGGAGGCGGCCGCCGCGCACGGGCTGCCCGTACTGGAGATCCGCGCCGTGTCCAACGCCGTGGGCCCCCGTGACCGTGCCGCCTGGCGGATCGGGGACGCGCTCGCCGCCCTCGCCGACGGCTTGCGCACGCTGGGGCCCGTACTCGCGAACTGGGGAGAACGCCATGAGCGGTAACGCCGTGAAGATCGCCTACTCGCCGTGCCCGAACGACACCTTCGTCTTCGACGCCTGGGCACACGGCCGCGTCCCGGGCGCGCCCGCCCTCGACGTCACCTTCGGCGACATCGACATCACCAACGGCATGGCCGAGCGCGGCGAGCTGGACGTGCTGAAGGTGTCGTACGCCGTGCTGCCGTGGGTGCTGGAGGAGTACGCGCTGCTGCCCTGCGGCGGCGCCCTGGGGCGCGGCTGCGGCCCGCTGGTGCTCACCCGTGAGCCGGGGGCCGGCCTCGCCGGGAAGACGGTGGCCGTGCCGAGCGAGCGCTCGACCGCCTACCTGCTGTTCCGGCTGTGGGCTGCGGACGTGCTGCCGGACGGGGTCGGCAAGGTGGTCGTGCTGCCGTTCAACGAGATCATGCCGGCGGTGCAGAGCGGCCGGGTGGACGCCGGACTGGTCATCCACGAGGCCCGGTTCACCTATCAGGACTACGGCCTGCACTGCCTGGCCGACATGGGCGAGCACTGGGAGTCCACGACCGGCCTGCCGATCCCGCTCGGCGCGATCATCGCCAAGCGCTCGCTGGGCGAGCGGCGGCTGCACGCGCTCGCCGAGTCCGCCCGTACGTCGGTGCGGATGGCCTGGGACGACCCCGAGGCGTCCCGGCCGTACGTACGCGCCCACGCGCAGGAGCTGGACCCGGCAGTCGCCGACCAGCACATCGGGCTCTACGTCAACGAGTTCACCGCCGACCTCGGCGACGACGGTTACGCGGCCGTACGCGGGCTGCTGACCAGGGCGGCGGCCGAGGGACTGGTACCGGCCATTTCGCCCGGCGCGCTCGCCTTCCCGTAGCTCCCGAAGCCCTCAAAAGAGCCTCCGAACGACGGTGCCCCGCCACTCTCCCGAGTGGCGGGGCACCGGACCTCGTTCAGGTCAGACGTCGAGCTGGTCGGCCACCGCGCGCAGCAGGCCGGCGATCTTCGTGCCGTGCACCTTGTCGGGGTAGCGGCCGCGCTCCAGCATCGGAGTGATGTTCTCCAGCAGGGTCGTGAGGTCCTGCACGATGGAGGCGAGCTCGTCCGGCTTGCGACGCTGGGCCGCCGCGACGGACGGCGCCGGGTCCAGCACCGTCACCGAAAGCGCCTGGTCACCGCGTTGTCCGGCCACGACACCGAACTCGACGCGCTGGCCGGGCTTGAGGGAGTCGACCCCGGCAGGGAGCACCGACGAGTGGACGAAGACGTCGCCGCCGTCGTCCCGGGAGAGAAAGCCGAAGCCCTTCTCGCTGTTGAACCATTTGACCTTGCCGGTAGGCACGTCCGTCCTCTGTCCTTGTGCTCGTCGGGGTCCGGAGTGCCGCGGAAACGGCCCCGGATAACAGCGCAGCGGGCCATGGATGACCCGCCACCTCAAGGCTAATGGCCGAGGGCCGGGTGACAAGACGTTCCCCGGTCCTTCGCGGGCGGCCGCTTCGGCCGCTCCGGCCTGGGAACTACCCTGGTCGGGTGACTGTTACTCCTCATCCCGACGAAGCGCGCCCCGGTGACGCACTGGTGAAGACCGGCGGCATCGTGTTCATCGTGGGCGCCGTGGCCACGCTCGCGACGATGGCCCCGCTGTTCCTCGACATCGACCCGTTCCCGTCGTACGCGTGGGCCGTGTGCATGCTGATGGGCGTCGGCTTCGCCATCTCCGCGGCGGGCGTGCTGCGGTCGGCCGCGGCGCAGCGCAAGGCGGCCCGGGCCTCGCAGGCCTGACCCGGGCCGGGGACGGCGCTCCCTAGACGGGCTGCTCGGCGACGTACCGCGAGAGCCACTCGGGCAGCGCGGTGAGGTCCGGGAGCACCACGTCCGCGCCCGCCGCCCGCAGCTGCGGCTCCGGGCAGGGGCCGGTCGGCACGACCACGGACAGCGCGCCGGCCTTGCGGGCCCCGCGTACGTCGCCCACGTGGTCACCGACGTAGACCTGCGCCCCGTACTCGCGCAGCGCCCCGGCCTTGGCCTCCGCCCAGAGCCAGCCGATGACGGCGTCGGGCTCGATGCCCAGGTGCTTCAGGTGCAGGCGGGCGTTGGGCTCGTGCTTGGCCGTGACGACGATCGCGCGGCCGCCGAGCGCCTGGACCGCCTCGATCGCCTCGCGCGCGCCCGGCATCGCGGGGGTCGGCCCGATGGCGTATGTGGGATAGATCTCGCGGTAGCGGTCCGCCATGGCCGGGATCTCGGCCTCCGGGAACCAGTACGCGAGCTCCTCGTCCAGCGGCGGCCCGAGCCGCGTGACCGCCTCGTCGGCGTCGATGAACGTACCCGTTTCGGCCGAGAGTGCCTGGTAGGCGGCCTTGATGCCCGGACGCGAATCGATGAGGGTCATGTCGAGGTCGAAGCCGACGGTGAGGTTCATACCCGCCATTGTGCCGAGGCGGGCCGACAGCGGGCCGACAGGAGGCTTACGGCAGGGGAACATGCTCCCCTCGCCCCGTCGAACGCCCCTCCTCGAACTCGTGCTCAACCTTTTCCGTGCGGCAGCACTCAGGACCGGGGTGAGAGACACGAGGTGAAGGGGAGGGCGGATGCCGCCAGGCACCGAGCACGACTCCGGGCTCGACTTCGAGGCCTTTGCCGTACGACGGCGGAACTGCCCGCGCTGCCGGACCTGGTGGGCCCGGCCCGCGCCCAGGGCCTGCGCCGCAGGGCGCGCGTCCGGGCGGCGATCGGCGCCGGGGTGGTGGCCGTCGCCGCGATCGGCGTGGCCGGAGCCTTCGTGCCGCCGGACGGCCGCGGCCAGGAGGTGGCCGGGTGATCGATGTGGCCGCGGCGCCGCCGGGCAGCTGCTGGACGTCGTCAGGGCCCCCGGCTTCCTCGACCTGATCGAGGCCGCCGACCGCGAGCCCGTACAGGAGAAGCAGACGATCGTCCCGGCCGGCTGAGACCGGGACGACGCGGCGCGGCGCGGCCCGTCAGCGGCGACGGGCCCGCCACACCAGGTAGAGGACGGAGGCCAGCGCCGCGCCCCGCAGCAGCCACGGCCACATCCCGTGCACCACCCCGCTCACCTGGTCCTCGGCCAGGGTCTCGCCCCACTTGTCGTTCATACGGCCCCACAGCCACACCCCCGCCCCCGCCAGGACCACGCCGGGCGGGCCGAAGACGGCCCACTTGCGCTCGGCGGGCCGCAGCACGCGCGAGGCGTACGGCAGCAGCCAGCCGACCACGAGCAGCAGCCAGTAGCCGGTGACCACGCCGACGACGAGGACGGCCGCGGCCAGCATCAGGAAGGCGTTCGGCCGGGGCCGGGGGGCGACGGCTGCCGCGGCTTCCGGCCCCGCCGCCTCCGCCGCCGCTTCCCTCTTCGCGCGCCGCCGCTCGCGCAGGAACCGTACGAGGCTCCGCGCGCGCCCCTGCTCCGGGCCGGGCGGCTGCGCCTTCGGCTCCTCGTCCTCCTCCGGAGCCTCCTTGACCAGCTCCGGGAACTCGATCCCGCCCGCGAAACCGTCGACCTGCGGGCCCGAGCCGAACCCGCCCGCCCCGACGCGCCACCAGTCGGGCTCCGACCCACCGGAGGGGCCGAGTTCATCCAGCCCGGCCAGGTGCGGCGGCACGTTCTGCGGCTCCGCCTCCTGGCGCGGCGGCGGCACCCGCTTGCGGCCCGGGCGCCCCGGACCGCGCTGGGCGGGCACCGCCGGAACCGGATCCAGCGGGGTCTGCGAGGGCCCCGACCGCGTCCCGACGGTGTCCAGGACCTCCTCCGGCGTGCCGATCCGCTCCAGGATGGCCCGTACCGCGGCCGGCGTCTCCGGGTCGTACTTGGCGCGCCGACGGTCGATCTCGTCCCGCAGCCCCGACACCAGCCGCATCCGGTCGCCGGACGACAGCTGCCGCTGCTGCGCCAAGTCCCCGACGCGGCTCAGATATTCGTAGACCAACTGGTCGCTTTCGATCCCCACGCCCCGGCTCCTCCCGTACCGCCTCAACCGAAGGTAGCGCGTGCGCCCGTGGAGCAGTCGCGGACGCAGCGGATACCGTGGACCGGATGGGGACCGGCCGACTGACCGGCCGGCGCGACCAGGAGGCGACTGTGCCCGAGGAAAGCACTGCGGGAGGATCCGGCGGAAGCGGCGCCCCGCGCTCCCTCGCCGAGGCGCTCCGCGCCCGCGACGACTCGGCGCTGGCCGCCCTGCTGCACGCCCGCCCGGACCTGCTCAGCCCGGTGCCCGGCGACGTGACCCAGCTGGCCACCCGCGCAGGCACCCGGGCCTCGGTGGTACGGGCGCTCGAACGCCTGGACCGGTTCGCGCTGCAGACCGCCGAGGCCCTGGCGGTCGCCCCGGACCCCTGCCCGTACCCGGTGCTGGAATCGCTGCTGACCGGCGAGGTGGGCACCACCGGCGAGGACAACGGGGCCCGCGCCGCGCTCCCCAGGGCCATGGCCACCCTGCGCGACCAGGCCCTGGTGTGGGGCGACGACGACCGGCTGCGCCTGGTGCGCACCGCCCGCGAACTGCTCGCGCCGTCGCCCCAGCGGCCCTCCCCGACCGGCCTCGGCCCCACCGTCGCCGAGGCCACGGCCGGGATGTCGCCGACCCGCATCCAGGAGATCGTGGCGGCCGTCGGACTGCCCGCCACCCACGACCCGGTGTCCGCGGTATCGGCGCTGACCGGGCTGTTCACCGATCCGGAGCGGATGTCGGCCCTGCTGGACCAGGCCCCCGCGGAGGCCCACCAGGTGCTCGGGCGGCTCGTGTGGGGGCCGCCGTACGGGGAGGTCACGCCGAACCCGACCGCGCCGGTGCGCTGGCTGCGCGACCACGGGCTGCTGCTCCCCACCACCGCACGGACCGTGGTCCTGCCCCGCGAGGTGGCGCTGCACCTGCGCGGCGGGCTCGCGCACCGGGTCACCGCGCCGGTGGCCCCGCCCGTTCCCGCGCACCGCGAGCACCGTCCACAGCTTGTGGACGCGAACGCCGCCGGGCAGGCGCTGGGCGCGCTGTCCACCGTCGAGGAGCTGGTGAAGTCCTGGGAGCACGCCGGTCCGCTGGTGCTGCGCGCGGGCGGGCTCTCCGTACGGGACCTCAAGCGGGCCGCGGCCACCCTGGACACCACCGAGTCCGCGGCGGCGTTCTGGATCGAACTCGCCTACGCGGCCGGCCTGCTGGCCAGCGACGGGGAGGCGGACGAGCGGTACGCGCCCACCCCCGCCTTCGACGACTGGGTCGAACTGCCTCCCGCCGAGCGGTGGTCGGCGCTCGCGGCGGCCTGGCTCCCGGCCACCCGCACCTCCGGCCTGGCCGGCGAACAGGACGGCAAGGGACGCACCCTGTCGGTGCTCGGCCCCGAACTCGACCGCTCCGCCGCCCCCGAGGTACGCCGACGCGTCCTGGAACTCCTGGCCGCCCTGCCCGACGGCGCCTCCCCCGACCCGGACGCCCTGCTGGACCGGCTCGCGTGGGAGCGTCCCGTACGCGGCACCAGCGACCTGCGGGCCCGCCTCGCGCACTGGACGCTGACCGAGGCGGAGATCCTCGGCGTCAGCGGCCGGGGCGCGCTCAGCAGCTTCGGCCGCGCCCTGCTGGAGCATCGCGACCCTGCGCCGCTGCTGAGCCCGCTGCTGCCGGAGCCGGTGGACCACGTACTGCTGCAGGCCGACCTGACGGCGGTGGCCCCCGGCCCGCTGCGCCGCCCGCTCGGCGACACGATGGCGCTGCTCGCGGACGTGGAGTCCAAGGGCGGGGCCACGGTGTACCGCTTCACGCCCGGGTCGGTGCGGCGCGCCCTGGACGCCGGGCACGCCGCCGCCGACCTGCACGTCTTCCTCAAGGAACACAGCCGCACGCCGGTCCCGCAGCCGCTGGCCTACCTGATCGACGACGTCGCCCGGCGGCACGGGCACCTGCGGGTCGGTTCCGCGTCCTCGTACGTGCGCTGCGACGACGACGCGATGCTGGGCGAGATCCTGGCCGACAAGCGGTCGGCGGGGATGGGGCTGCGCCGCCTCGCGCCGACGGTGCTGGCCGCGCAGGCCGAACCCACCGCCCTGCTGGAGGGGTTGCGGGCCATGGGCTACGCCCCGGCCGCGGAGTCCCGTACCGGCGACGTGCTGGTGGCCCGGGCCGACGCCCACCGCACGCCGGCCCGCTCGGCGCCCGTACCGGTGCCGGACGGCCCGCCGGTGCCGGACGAGACGCTGCTGGGGGCTGCCGTACGGGCGATCCGCGCGGGCGACCTGGCGGCGACGGCCGTGCGCAAGGAGCCGGTGGCCTCCGCGGTCGTGCCGGGCGAACTGCCCCGCACGAGCCCGGCGGAGACCCTGGCGACGGTGCAGGCGGCCGCGCTGACCGGGTCGGCCGTGTGGATCGGGTACGTGAACGCGGACGGGGCGGCGAGCCAGCGGGTCATCGCCCCGGTACGGGTGGAGGGCGGCTTCGTCACGGGCTACGACCACACGGCGGACGAGGTACGGACGTACGCGCTGCACCGGATCACGGGGGTCGCGGAGCTGGCGGAGGACCAGGTCTGACGGAGGGCAGGTCCACAAGCGCTGGCCGGGCCGGTCCAAAAGCGCTGGCCGGGCGGGTCCGGACCCCGCACCCTGGAGGTATGTCCAACGCCATGTCCTCCGAGGTGCCGGGCCGCCGGATCCGCGCCGCCCACACCGACACCACGATCACCGTCTACCAGGCGTACTCCCCGTCCCTCGGGGTCCCGGCGGCACGCGACGGCCGCTTCCCGCCCGCCTGGAAGCGCGAGCGGATGACGTGGATCAAGCCGTCGTTCCTGTGGATGATGTACCGCTGCGGCTGGGCCACCAAGGCCGACCAGGAGACGGTGCTCGCGATCGACATCACCCGCGAGGGCTTCGACCGGGCGCTGCGCGAGGCATGCCTGTCCCACTACGAGCCGGGGGTGCACGCGGACCGTGACGCCTGGCAGCAGTCGCTGCGCGCGACATCCGCCCGCGTCCAGTGGGACCCGGAGCGCGACCTCCACCTGAACCCGCTGCCGTACCGCTCCCTCCAGCTGGGCCTGTCGGGGCCCGCCTCGCGGGCCTACGCCGACGAGTGGACCGTCGCCATCCGGGACGTCACCCCGCTGGCCCGGGAGATCCACGGCCTGCTCCGCTCCGGGGACGAGGCGGCGGCGCGGGCCCTGCTGCCCGTGGAAACCCCGTACGCCTCGGGCCCGTTGCCTCACCTCGGGGCGTAGTCGATCCGCCCAGCGTCGAAGGGCCACACCTCGCGCAGCCAGCGGCTCACGGCCTCGTACAGCGGGAGGTCGAGGTGCGCCCGGTCCGCGCGCACCCAGGAGCTGACCTGGACGCGCCGCGGGTCGTCCTTGCCCGGGTACACGTACAGGCACCCGATGACCTCGTCCTCCCCTTCCAGGACCGAGTAGGTGAACCCGCGCCGCTCGGCGAAGTCCCGGGCGTGCCCGGCCAGATCGTCCCGGTTCGCCTCGGCGGACATCCCCTCCACGGGCGGCCAGCCGCGACCCACGAACCCGGGCGTGGCCCTGATGTGCGCGATGCTCCCGGTCCAGGCGGCCAGATCCCGCTCGTTGTGCCGTTCCCCGAGGGGCTCCAGCCGGAAGGCTTCGCCTTCCAGTCCGCCCGGCACCTCGAAATCGGCGGGCACGAAGGTCTGCTGATCATCGTTCATGCCTGGACCGTACGTGCCCGCCGCGCGAGCGTCAGCAGCTTTTCCACCGGCCACTGGTCGTCCGCGTGCTCCCCGTACCCGGCGGCCAGCACCCGGCCGTCCGGCGCGATCAGGAAGTCCGCCGGCAGCCCCAGGCGCCCGCCGTCCTGTACGCGGGCCGGCGCCTTCGCCCGGCCGCGCAGCATCTCGGCCGTGCCGAGGGCGATCGCACGCAGTACGGGCCACCAGGCGCGCGGGCTCAGCAGCGACCGGTAGGACGCCTCGACGCCGAACTCCGCGTACAGCCGCTTGTCCGGGTCCGCGACCACCGCGAACGGCAGGTCGGCGACGTGCTCGCGCAGCTGCTCGGCGGGCGAGTGGAAGACGACGACCTCGCGGATCCCGGCCGCCTCGATCTCGGCGTGCCGCCGCACCACCGAGCGCAGGTGGAGGTGGCAGACGGGGCAGCCCGCGAACCGCCGGAACTGCAGGTGGACCAGGCGCCCTTCGGGATCGGGGACGGGGACGGGGGCGCCGTCCATGACGGCCGTGAGCGCGCGGGCGCGGACGACGGAACCGGTGCTGAGCTGCATGGGAGGACCCCTTCGGCAGGCAGACGGACAGTTAGGCGTACGTCGTACACCTACAGCGTAGGCGTATGCCGTACGCTGTCAACCGTCATGCCTCGCCCCCGCTCCCTCACCCCGGACCACCTGGCCGCCGCCGCGCTCGCCGTCATCGACCGCGACGGACTCCCGGGCCTGTCCATGCGGGCAGTCGCCGTCGAACTCGGCATCAGCACGATGGCGTTGTACCGGTACGTCCAGGACCGCGAGGAGCTCGAAGCCCTCGTCGTCGAACTCGTCCTCAGCAGGGTCGACACCACCCCGCCCCCGCCCGCCGGCCCCTGGCACGAGCGGGTCACGGTCCTCGTCGACCGGCTGCGCGACACGGTCGGCGCGCACCCGGCCGTCCTGCCGCTCGCCTTCACCCACCGGCACCGCTCCCCCAGCGTGCTGCGGTGGGGAGAGACCCTGCTCGGGGTGCTCACCGAGGCGGGGCTCGGGGCCGAGGAGCGGATCGTCGCCCTGCGCGCCCTGCTGGCCTACGTGATCGGCGCGATCCAGCAGGAGCACCTCGGCGCCCTCTCCGGCGCGGGCACCGCCGCGATCGCCGGACTCCCGGCGGACGAGTACCCGTACCTGACCGAGGCCGCCCGCGGCGCCCGGTCCCTCACCCAGGACCGGGAGTTCCACGGCGGCCTCGCCCTGCTCCTGCGCGGCCTGGGATCAGGCTAGTCCGCGCAGTTCCAGGTCGATGTACGGCACGGTGTCGCCCGGCAGCAGGTACCGCTCGACCTCCTCGAAGCCGTGCGCGAGGGCGAACCGCAGCCCCTCCGGGTTGGACTCCAGGACCACGGTCCGGATCCGCTCGGCCCCCAGCTCCCGGGCCCGGGCCAGCCCGCGCGCGTAGAGCACCCCGCCGTATCCCTGCCCCCGATGGCCGGGCAGCACCCGCGCGATGACGGTGCCCACCGGCTCCCCGTCCCGGGGCGGCCGCACGGTCGTGCACCCCACCACCTCGTCACCGAGGTACGCGACCTCCAGCACGTTCCGTCCGGCCCGCTCCCGCACGTCCTCGGGGGAGAGCGGATCCGTCGGAATGATCAGATTGTGCACGTACCGCCAGTCCCGCGACGTGGCGTCGTCACCCACAGCCTCAATACGAAGATCACACATTCCCCCAGCGAACCCACCCACCTGCCGCCCCGTCAACCGCCCCACGCGCACAGAACCTCCCGGCCCGCGCGGCGATACGGCACACTGGAGGTTTGACCTGAATGAAACGGGGCGCCGCGCGTGAATGGTCCACTCATCGTCCAGAGCGACAAAACACTCCTTCTCGAGGTCGACCACGAGCTCGCCGGAGCCGCGCGGCGCGCCATCGCTCCCTTCGCCGAGCTGGAGCGGGCTCCCGAGCACATCCACACGTACCGGATCACCCCCCTCGGCCTGTGGAACGCGCGGGCCGCCGGGCACGACGCCGAGCAGGTCGTCGACGCGCTCGTCGAGTTCTCGCGCTACCCCGTCCCGCACGCGCTGCTCGTCGACGTCGCCGAGACCATGGCCCGCTACGGCCGTCTCACCCTCTCCAAGCACCCCGTGCACGGGCTGGTCCTGACCAGCACCGACCGGCCGGTGCTGGAGGAGATCCTGCGGTCCAAGAAGATCGCCCCGCTCGTCGGTGCGCGGCTCGACCCGGACACCGTGGCAGTGCACCCCTCCGAGCGCGGGCAGATCAAGCAGACGCTGCTCAAGCTGGGCTGGCCGGCCGAGGACCTCGCCGGATACGTCGACGGCGAGGCGCACCAGATCGACCTGGCCGAGGACGGCTGGGCGCTGCGCCCGTACCAGCAGCAGGCCGTCGAGGGCTTCTGGCACGGCGGCTCCGGTGTGGTCGTGCTGCCCTGCGGCGCCGGCAAGACGCTGGTCGGCGCCGGGGCGATGGCGAAGGCCAAGGCGACGACGCTGATCCTGGTCACGAACACCGTCTCGGCCCGCCAGTGGAAGCACGAGCTGGTCAAGCGGACCTCGCTGACGGAGGACGAGATCGGCGAGTACAGCGGTACGCGGAAGGAGATCCGCCCCGTCACGATCGCCACGTACCAGGTCCTGACGACGAAGCGGAAGGGCGTCTACCCGCACCTGGAGCTCTTCGACTCCCGGGACTGGGGCCTGATCGTCTACGACGAGGTGCACCTGCTGCCCGCGCCGGTCTTCAAGTTCACCGCGGACCTCCAGGCCCGTCGTCGCCTCGGCCTGACGGCCACGCTCGTACGGGAGGACGGCCGCGAGTCGGACGTCTTCTCCCTCATCGGGCCGAAGCGGTTCGACGCGCCGTGGAAGGAGATCGAGGCGCAGGGTTACATCGCGCCCGCCGACTGCGTCGAGGTCCGGGTCAATCTGACCGAGTCGGAGCGCCTCGCGTACGCGACCGCCGAGACGGAGGAGAAGTACCGCTTCTGCGCGACGACGGCGACGAAGCGGAAGGTCACCGAGGCGCTGGTCGCCAAGCACCAGGGCGAGCAGACGCTGGTCATCGGGCAGTACATCGACCAGCTCGACGAGCTCGGCGAGCACCTGGACGCGCCGGTCATCAAGGGCGAGACCTCCAACGCGCAGCGCGAGAAGCTCTTCGACGCCTTCCGCGAGGGCGAGATCAGCGTGCTGGTCGTGTCGAAGGTCGCGAACTTCTCGATCGACCTGCCCGAGGCGACGGTCGCCATCCAGGTGTCCGGCACCTTCGGCTCGCGCCAGGAGGAGGCTCAGCGTCTGGGCCGCGTGCTGCGGCCGAAGGCGGACGGCCACGAGGCGCGGTTCTACTCGGTGGTCGCGCGCGACACCATCGACCAGGACTTCGCGGCGCACCGCCAGCGCTTCCTGGCCGAGCAGGGCTATGCCTACCGGATCATGGACGCCGACGAGCTGCTGGCGACGGACTAGCCTCCGGGTGCCGGCTGGGGCTCCGCCCCAGACCCCGCGCCTCGATCTCCCCCCAGCTACCGCCCCCGACGGGCAGGGCGGAGGTCGGCGGACGCAACCCGCGGCGGGGAGCGGTGACGGCCAGTGGCTGGGACAACGGGGGCGGCGGGCTCGCGCGGCCCCGGCGGCCTGTCCCGGCTCAGCGGCGGACGACGCCCGCGTCCTCGGCGTATTCGCCCAGGACGACGACGCGGACGGTGGTCTCCGCGAAGATCTTCGCCGCCCGCAGCACGCTGCCGAAGCCGAAGCGCGGATGGGAGTCGGAGGTGGCGGTGGCGCCGCTAGGGCGGCCGCCCCGGATCGGGGTGAAGGTTGCGGTGCTCATGTCTCCATGGTGCGCTTCCGGGCCGCCCGCCACATCGCTCCCGGGGCGTAACCCCCGGGCGTCCCGCCTCCTCCTCCCGGCCCATGCCGTCCCCTAGTGGCTATGCCGCAGGTCTGACGCCTGCGGCCCCCGCCACCCGGACGGAGGTCCCGCGGGAAACGGACTTCCGATCCCGGTAATCCATTCGCGCGGACCGGGCCCCCTGGCTAGAATCTCCGCTCTTGCCGCCTCCCGCCGCCTCATCGGGGAGAGCCGCCCGCCGGTCGGAACCGGCGGGCCATCTGTTCCGTACCAGCAGCTGGAGGCAGTCCCGTGCCCGCGCACGCCCCCGCATCCGACCCCGCATCCGACATCGACCCGCTCTCGCGCGAGCGGGCCCACCTCACCGCCTCGCGCGCCGCGCTGCGCGCCATGCGCGCCGACGTCGAGGCCCTCGACATCCGCGACGTCACCGCGAACTGGGTCAACGCGATCGTCCTCCAGGCCCAGATCGACGACCGGATCAAGGCCCTCGCCGACCTGGCCCACACCCCGCTCTTCTTCGGCCGCCTGAACTACCTGCACGCCCCGGGCGCGGAGCTCGCCGAGGGCGCGGAGGGCGAGCAGTTCTACATCGGCCGCCGCCACGTCCACGACGCCGACGGCGACCCGATGGTCATCGACTGGCGCGCGCCCGTCTCCCAGCCGTTCTACCGCGCCTCCAAGACCGACCCGCAGGACATCGCGCTGCGCCGCCGCTTCGGCTACACGGGCGGCGAGCTGACGGCGTACGAGGACGAGCACCTGTCGGACCCGGCCGAGGCGGCCGCGGTCAGCAAGCTGCTCCAGCAGGAGATCGAGCGCCCGCGCGTCGGCCCCATGCGGGACATCGTCGCGACGATCCAGCCCGAGCAGGACGAGATCGTGCGTTCCGGCCTGTCCGGCTCCGTCTGCGTGCAGGGCGGCCCCGGCACCGGGAAGACGGCGGTCGGCCTGCACCGGGTGGCGTACCTGCTGTACGCGCACCGCGACCGGCTCGCGCGTACGGGCACCCTGGTCATCGGGCCGAACCGGTCCTTCCTGCAGTACATCGAGCAGGTCCTGCCCGCACTGGGCGAGCTGGAGGTCAAGCAGGCCACCGTCGACGACCTGGTGGCGCAGGGCGGCCTGGAGGTACGCGGCACGGACCCGGCCGAAACCGCCGTGGTCAAGGGCGACGCCCGGATGGCGCAGGTGCTGCGCCGCGCGCTCGAATCACATGTCACGCAGCCCACCGAGGCGCTGATGGTGGTCCGCGGTTCGCGCCGCTGGCGGGTGCCCTCGTACGAGCTCGCGGAGATGGTGCAGGAGCTCCAGGACCGCGACATCCGCTACGGCGCGGCCCGCGACGCGCTGCCGCAGCGGATCGCGCACGCGGTCCTCGTACGGATGGAGCAGGCGGGCGAGGCGCCGGACGACCGCGTGCAGGACGCGGTGGCCCGCAATCCCGCGGTGAAAGCGGCGGTGAAGGAGATCTGGCCGCCGGTCGAACCGGCGAAGCTGGTGCTCCGTCTGCTGTCCGACCCGGATTTCCTCGCGCTGCACGCGCAGGACGTCCTCACGGCGGACGAGCAGAAGCTCCTGCTTTGGCCGAAGCCGCCGAGGACCGTGAAGTCGGCGAAGTGGTCGGCGGCGGACCTGGTCCTGATCGACGAGGCGACCGACCTCGTCGAGCGCACGCACTCCCTGGGGCATGTGGTCCTCGACGAGGCGCAGGACCTGTCGCCGATGCAGTACCGGGCGGTGGGGCGGCGTTGCACGACGGGTTCGGCGACGGTGCTGGGCGACCTCGCGCAGGGCACCACCCCGTGGGCCACGCGCAGCTGGGACGAGGCGCTGACCCACCTCGGGAAGCCGCAGGCGGTGCTGGAGGAGCTGACGGCGGGCTTCCGCGTGCCGCGCGAGGTGATCGCGTACGCCTCCCGCCTGCTGCCGTCGATCTCCCCGGGGCTGGCCCCGGTCTCCTCGGTCCGCGAGACGCCGGGCTCGCTGCGGATCTCGCGGACGGCGGAGGCGGCGGACCTGACGGCGGCGGTGGTCTCGGCGTGCCGCGAGTCCCTCGCCCGGGAGGGCTCGATCGGCCTGATCGCGGCGGACGCCCGGATCCCGGTGCTGGCCGACGCCCTGCGCGAGGCCGGCCTGCCGTACCTGTCGCCGGGTGAGGAGACGACGGCGCAGGCCCGGCTGACGCTGGTGCCGGCGTCGCTGGCGAAGGGTCTGGAGTACGACTACGTGGTCCTGGACGAGCCTGCGGCGATCGTGGACGGCGAGCCGGACGAGCGCACGGGCCTGCGCCGGCTGTACGTCTGCCTCACCCGCGCCGTCTCGGGCCTGACGGCCCTCCACTCGGCCCCGCTGCCGACGGCCCTGGCCTGACCTGCGACTGTCCGGCCTCCTGAGGCTCCGCCCTGCGGGGCGGAGCCTGCCGGGCGGAGCCTGCGCGCCGGTCCCTGCGCGCCGGTCCCTGCGCGCCGGTCCCTGCGCGCCGGTCCCTGCGCGCCGGTCCCTGCGGGCCGATGCCTGCGGGGCGGAGCCTGCGCGCCGGGCCCTGCCGGGCGGTGCCTGCGCGCCGGGCCCTGCCGGGCGGTGCCTGCGCGCCGGGCCCTGCACGCCAATCCCTGCGCGCCGGCCCCTGCGGGGCGGAGCCTGCGCGCCAACCCCTGCACGCCGGTCCCTGCGTGGCGGTGGCTGCGGGCCGATGCCTGCGGGGCGGTGCCTGCGGGGCGGTGGCTGCGGGGCGGTGGCTGCGCGCCGGTGCCTGCGGGCCGGAGCCTGCGCGCCGGTCCCTGCACGCCGATGCCTGCGGGGCGGTCCCTGCGCGCCGGGCCCTGCGGGGCGGAGCCTGCGCGCCAATCCCTGCGCGCCGGTCCCTGCGGGGCGGTCCCTGCGGGCCGATGCCTGCGGGGCGGTGCCTGCGCGCCGGTCCCTGCGCGCCGGTGGCTGCGCGCCGGTCCCTGCGCGCCGGTGGCTGCGGGGCGGTGCCGCGCCGGTCAGGCCAGGGCCGCCCGCCACTCGGCGACGGCGGCGGCCGAGACCGGCCGGCCCCATCCGTCGGGGCGGGCCGCGCCGCCGATGTGGAAGCCGTCGATGCCCGCCCCGCGCAGCACCGGCAGGTGGGCGAGGGTCAGGCCGCCGCCGACCAGGATCCGCGCCCCGTACCCCGGCTCGCCGCTCCGCGCCGCCTCGGCGACCAGCACCGCAAGGCCCTCGTCGACCCCGGCCGCCGAGCCCGCCGTCAGGTAGGTGTCCAGACCGGGCAGGTCGGCCAGCGCCTTGCGCAGGCCGTCGCGGTCCGCCGCGCGGTCGATCGCCCGGTGGAAGGTCCAGCGGCACCCGTCGAGCTCCGCCAAGAGCGCCTCGACCGCCGCGAGGTCCGGGCTCCCGTCCGGGTTCAGGAAGCCGAGTACGAACTCCTGCGCCCCCTCCGCCCGCAGCTCCCGCGCCGCCCGGACCAGCCTGGAGACGTCACCGGCGGCGAAGCCGTCCGACAGGCGGAGCATCACGCGCAGCGGGATGTCGACCGCCGCTCTGATCGCCGCGAAGGTCTCGCGCGGCGGGGTGAGCCCGTCGGCGGCCATGTCGGTGACCAGCTCCAGTCGGTCCGCCCCACCGGCCTGGGCCGCGACCGCGTCCTCCGCGTCGAGGGCGATCACCTCCAGGAGTGCACGGTTGCTCATTCGATGCCGTCCTTCGTCCGGTACGCGAAAATAGGTCTAGTCCAATATTAAGAGTACGGGCCTCCGCCCTCGCTCCACCAGCACAATCGCGCCGCCCCCACAATGTGCGCATGGACACCAGTACCCCGCGCACCGGCACCACCGCTCTCCGCGCCCGCTGGCACGCGAGTGCCATCGCCGCCGGGGCGAGCGGCGACCCCGCTCCCTACGCCGACCGCCTCCTCGCCGCCTGGGCGGAGCCGCAGCGCCGGTACCACACCACCGCTCACCTGGCCGACGTACTGGAGCGGATAGACGTACTGGCGCCTTACGCGGCCGACCCCGCCGCGGTCGAGCTCGCCGCCTGGTTCCACGACGCCGTGTACCGCCCCGACCGCTCCGAGAACGAGGAGCGCAGCGCCGTCATGGCCGAACGGGCCCTGCCCGAGCTGGGCATCGACGCCGACCGCACCGCCGAGGTGGCCCGGCTGGTCCGGCTCACCGTCACCCACGACCCCGCCCCCGGCGACGCCGACGGCGAGGTGCTCTGCGACGCGGACCTGGCCGTCCTGGCCGCAGACCCCGAGGCGTACGCGGCGTACGCGGCCGCCGTGCGCGCCGAGTACGGCTTCGTCCCGGACGACGCCTTCCGCGCCGGCCGCGCCGCCGTGCTCCGGCAGCTGCTCGCCCTGCCGAGGCTCTTCCGTACGCCGTACGGCACCGCGCACTGGGAGGCCCCGGCCCGCGCCAACCTCGCGGCGGAGCTCGCCGGGCTCGCGTAGGTCGGGCGGGGCGGGCAGGTCCGTCAGGTCTGTCAGGTGTGTCAGGTGTGTCAGGTCCGTCATGTCTGTCAGGTCGCGGGAATTCGATCACGTTCGCCGTGGTTGGGGAGAGTCATGCCCGCAGCCGCCGCACGCCCCCGCATGCCCGTCGCCGTCTACGTCCTCGGCCTGTCCGTGTTCGCACTCGGCACCAGCGAGTTCATGCTCTCCGGGCTGCTGCCACCCATCGCCGAGGACATGGACGTCACGATCCCGCAGGCGGGCCTGCTCATATCCGCCTTCGCGATCGGCATGGTCGTCGGGGCGCCGCTGCTGGCCGTGGCCACCCTGCGCCTCCCGCGCCGCACCACCCTCATCTCCCTCATCAGCCTCTTCGGCCTCGGGCAGGTCGCGGGCGCGCTGGCCTCCTCGTACGAGTTCCTCTTCGCCTCCCGCGTGATCTCCGCCCTCGCCTGCGCAGGCTTCTGGGCCGTCGGTGCGGCCGTGGCCATCGCCATGGTCGACAAGGACCAGCGGGCCCGCGCGATGGCCGTCATGATCGGCGGCCTGTCCATCGCGAACGTCCTCGGCGTGCCCGCCGGCGCCTTCCTCGGCGAGCACCTGGGCTGGCGCTCCGCGTTCTGGTCGGTCGGCGCGGCCTCCGCGATCGCCCTCGCCGGCATCCTGGCGCTGATCCCGAAGATCCCGCTGCCCGCCGAGAAGCCCTCGCTCGGGCGGGAGCTGCGCATCTACCGCGACCGCCAGGTGTGGCTCTCCATCGGCATCACGGCCCTGGCCGCGGGCGGCGTCTTCTGCGCCTTCAGCTACCTGTCACCGCTGCTCACCGAAGTGGCGGGGCTGGACTCCGGCTGGGTCCCGTGGATCCTCGGCCTCTTCGGCGTCGGCGCGCTGGTCGGCACCACCATCGGCGGCAGGGTCGCCGACGCGCACCTGTTCGGCGTGATGATCTGGGGCATCACCGCGTCGACCGTCTTCCTGACGGGGCTCGCCCTGCTCGCGTCGGCGCAGGCCGCGGCGATCGCCCTGTCGTTCCTGCTCGGCGTCTCGACCTTCTTCACCGCCCCCGCGCTCAACGCCCGCATGTTCAACGTGGCCGGCGCCGCCCCGACCCTGGCCGGAGCCACCACCACGGCCGCCTTCAACCTCGGCAACACCGGCGGCCCCTGGCTCGGCGGCACCGTCATCGACGCGGGCCTCGGCTTCGCCGCCACCGCGTGGGCGGGCGCGGCGATGACGGTCACCGCCATCGCCCTCACCGCGATCGCGCTGCGCCTGGACCGCCGTACGCCACCGTCCCCGACGCGGATCGTCGCCGCGTCGCCCGCCCACCCGGCAACGGCGGACAGCGTCAGTACCTGAACCACTGCCCGTGTCCGGTGACATCCGGGTTGTTCTGGGCATTCGGCGGGTTCGCGCCCGGGATTTTGGTGCTGACGTGCACCTCGTATTCGGTGCCGGATGTGAGCGGGATGGTGACCTGCTCCGTCCGCATCTGCGGTTCCGGACCGGCGGTGAGGCTCCAGGACTTCGGTCCACCGGCGGGATACAGGTACTTGTTGCCGTCCTTCAGGCTCAGCCAGACGTACACGGTGACCTTGGTCGGGACGTCGGCGCTGACGTAGGCGCGCATGGAGACCGTCGCGCCCTCCCGCACGGAACAGGCCTTCTCGCTGACCTTCGAAGCTTCCGCGGGGCGGTAGGCGGCGCACGACTCCGGAACCCCCGCCGTAGCCGCCCCGGCGGCCTGCGCCTGCGGTGCCGGAGGCCCCGAAGCGGCCTGCGTGCTCGGCGTCACGGAGCCACTCGCCGAGGGAGAGGGCGAGGCCGAACCGGAGGCGGACGCGGACGCGGTGCCCGGTGCACTCGGCTGCGCCGCCGCCGAACCGCCGGGCGCGGCCTGCCCGCGCGGCCCGTCCCCGCCCGGCCATCCGTTCGATGCCACGGCGGCCACCACGGCGACGACCACCAGGACGGCAGCACCGGCCCACACGGCTGCCGCCCGCCGGACCGCGCCGGCCCGCGCCTGCTCCGGCTTCGGCTCCGCAGCGGCTTCGGCCGGCTCGCCGCCCGGGCGTGCCGACGGCTGCCGGACCTCCACATCGCCGCCGAAGGGCTGGATCACCAGAGTCACCGGGGTCTGGAGCTGCCGGGTGCCGAGGCGGTGCCCGGTGAAGTGCTCCTTGACGTGTGCGACGAGCGCATCGAGGTCGGTGGCGAGACTCGGCGAGTGCTCCTCCAGCCAGTCCATGACGGCGGTCGAGAAGGCCCCGCTCCGCTCGGCGGTGCGCTGCGTGGCAGCCTGTCCGGACGCGGCGGCGAGCAGCATGAACTGCTCCACGGCCGTCCGCTTGCCCGCCGGCAAAGCCGCGACGACCGGCTTGGCCTGGTTGTCCTGGACGAAGGTCGCGCAGGCGTCGACGAGGAAGACCTGCCTGCGGCAGCGCGCCACGTCCGGCCGGGTCAGGTAGTCCCGCAGGTCCATCAGGTCCAGGCAGCGCGGCTCGCTGTCCGAAGCGTCCGGGCAGAGCAGCAGTCGGCGGTCGCCCCGGTCCAGTACGCCGTGGCCGCCCCAGTACACGTACAGGACGTCGCCCTCGGGCACGGTCTGCACCGGTGCGAGCTTGTCGATGATCTGGTCGCGGGAGGCGATGGGCTCGATGTCGAGACCCAGCTCCGCCGCCTGGGCGTTGAGGTCGGCCCAGGACCCGGCCATCGGCGCCAGCAGCAGCCTGATGTTCCCGGCGGGAACCCCTCGCCTGCGCAGCCAGCGGGCGAGGCGCATCGCGTCGGCGGCAGCGCCGGGCAGGTCTCTTCCCTTGATGCGCGGGAAGTGCTCGATACCGACCACGAAGGCGTGCACGCGCGCCGGGTCGGGGGCGGTCAGCTCAGCCATGTGTCGACAGCGTTCCAGACATCGGGGTTGGACCAGTACGTGGTGTGCGCCCAGGGGAAGGGCTGCCGGTTGTCCACCCGGTGGTCGTCGGCACGCCCCGGGAACACCTTCGCGGCCTGGTACGAGAGGAGGTCGCGGCCGTCGTAGATGTTCAGCCACTTCGCCGGGAAGCCGGGCGGCAGGGTCTCGGGGTGTTCGAGCGAGACCAGGGCCCCGATCTCGTAGAAGTACGGCGCCTGCGAGCCCACGGTGATCAGCTGGTCCACCCGTTCCAGCCGCTCGCGTACCAGCAGGTCGACGCAGGCGACCCCGCCGAGACTGTGCGCGATCACGGTGATCGCGTCCCCCGGGGTGTTCTCGATCGTCCGCTTGATCTGGTCGCGTACGCCCTGGCCGCGCGCCTGGTACCGCAGGATGTCGCCGATGGCCGGCAGGGTGGCGTCGCCCCACGCCCCGCGCCGGTACCGGCCTCGCCAGCCGACGGGCCGGGCGAGCGCCTTGGCGAGGAACCCGCTGATGGACCGGCCCTCGGCATACAGGTCGGCGCCGAGCGTGGCGAGCAGCGCGTCGCGCACGATGCCGGAGACCTCGGCGCCCCGCTCGAAGGCGAGGGCGAGCGTCATGGCCACCACGGCACGGGCCACGGCCCGCCGGTGCTCGGTTCCGTCAACATCCACGGTGGAGGCGGCGTCGTGCAGCTCGGGCGCCCGCACCACGACCCGCAGCGCCTCGGTGAACTCCTCGGCCAGGCCCCGAGCGGCGAAGGCCTCGACCACCGCGGGCGCCGGGGTGTACCCGGTGACTTCGGCGAGGAACTCCTCGGAGGGCGGCAGCCCGAATCCCAGCCCGGACGCCTCCACGGGCTGCAGTCCGAGCAGCCGCAGCTCGTACCAGGGATCCTCGTACAGGACGTCCCAGACCGCGATCTCGTCGTCCTCCGCCGTACCGCCGCGTGTCTGCCGGTAGCGGGGGACGGAGGCACCGTCGAGGGCCAAGGCCGCGCCCTGCTCCCGGCCCCAGAAACAGCCGCGGACCTCCAGCCCGGGCCGGATCTCTCCGAGCCGGGCCCGGACCGCGCCGAAGGTCTCCGTGTACGAAGCCTCTCGGACCCCGGTCCCGTGTACGAACAGCACTGACCGACGCACGATCCCCCTCATGTCATACGAGTGGCCGAACCGCGGTCATCCTAATGCAGCAAATTCCCCTGAACGCAGGAGAGATGACGGGCATTCAGGCCATCGGCGGGCGATGTTTCGGCCGTCGCAGGCCCGCCGCCGTGAGGCGGCGGACCAGTTCCTTGCTGCCGATCTCCACCGCGCCCGCCCGCACCGCGTCCGCGTACCGGTACGAGGGCACGTCGTAGTGGTCCCGTTCGAAGGCCCGCGGCGGGCAGCCGATGGCCGCCGCGAAGGCGTGCAGTTCCTCGTACGAGACGTCGCTGACCAGGTGCGACCACATGCGGCCGTGGCCCGGCCAGGTCGGCGGGTCGATGTAGACGGTCACCGCTGGAAGACCGGCCCGAGGCCGCCCACCGCCGCCACTCTCACGCCCGCCTCCGAGCACACCCAGTGCGGGTCGGGTCCCAGTTCCGGCTCCACGTCCAGCGCGTGCGGATCACCGTGCGCGCAGACGGGACAGAGCGGCCAGCGCCCGTACTTCTCCAGCAACGCGTCCTGCACGTCCTGGGCGACGAGTCCGGCCAGGTAGTCGACACCCTCCGGCCACTGCTCCACCCACCACCGGCGGTGCGTGACCGAGTCCTCGACGAGGGAGACGACATCGGCATCGGCGACCTCACCGGCGGCGAGATCGGCGAGAACAAGTGCACGTGCGACGTGCAGCGCCTGTTCCAGGGGGGTCGCGTGGTCCATGGGCCCATTGTGACCCCGTGTGGGCCATGTGGCGTAGGTCCATTTTCCGGGGGCCTCATGGCGCCTTGACCCCCACACGGTCCGAAAATAAGTTTCAGGTGTGAGCGAGACAGCGAAAGAAACTTTCAGCGAGACGGGCGTCAAGGCGGAGACCGGCGCCAAGACCCGAGCGGCGGCCGGCACGGGGGCCGCGGCCCACCACCGCGGGGCCGGGGCCGCCGAAGCCCATGCCGCCGAAGCCCCCGCCGAAGCTCGGGCCCCCCGGACCGCAGAGCCGTCCCCGCTCACGCCGGCCCCGCCCGCATCCTCCCTCCGGGCGCGCGTGCGCAGCCTCGCCCCCTCGATGACCCCGTCCATGCTGGCCGTCGCCGAAGCCGTCGCCGCCGACCCCGCGGGCTGCGCCCGGCTCACCGTCTCCGCCCTCGCCGAACACACCGGCACCAGCGAAGCCACCGTCGTCCGCACCGCCCGCCTGCTCGGCTACCCCGGCTACCGCGACCTGCGCCTCGCCCTTGCCGCCCTCGCCGCCCAGCAGGAATCCGGGGCCGCCCCCGCCGTCACCGTCGACATAGCCGTCGACGACTCCCTCGCCGACGTCGTCGCCAAACTGGCCCACGAGGAGGCGCAGACCCTCGCCGACACCGCCGCCGCGCTCGACCTGACCCAGCTGGCCGCCGCCGTCACCGCCCTCGCGACCGCCCGCCGCATCGACATCTACGGCATCGGCGCGTCCGCGCTCGTCGGCCAGGACCTCGCCCAGAAGCTGCTGCGCATCGGCCTGATCGCGCACGCCCACAGCGACCCCCACCTCGCCGTCACCAACGCCGTCCAGCTTCGTCCCGGCGACGTGGCCGTCGCCGTCACCCACTCCGGCTCGACGGGCGACGTCATCGAGCCGCTGCGCGTCGCCTTCGAGCACGGCGCCGCGACCATCGCCCTCACCGCCCGCCCCGGTTCCGCCGTCACCCACTACGCCGACCACGTCCTGGCCACGTCCGCCGCCCGCGAGACCCAGCTGCGCCCGGCCGCGATGTCCAGCCGGACCAGCCAGCTCCTCGTCGTGGACTGCCTGTTCGTCGCCGTCGCGCAGCAGACGTACGAGCGGGCCGCGCCCGCGCTCGCCGCCTCGTACGAAGCACTCGCCCACCGCCACCGCACCACCCGCTGAACACCCGCCGGACCGCCCGCCGAACCGCCAGGAGCCGCGCCCATGACCGCGTACGCCGAACTCCGCGCCCAGCTGGAGACTCTCACCACCGAGGCGTTCCGGCCCGAACTGGCCGAGATCGACCGGCTGTCCACCCTCGACATCGCCCGCACCATGAACGCCGAGGACGCCACCGTCCCGGCCGCCGTCGCCGCGCAGCTGCCGCTGATCGCCGCCGCCATCGACGCGATCGCGGCACGCATGGCACGCGGCGGGCGCCTGGTCTACGCGGGCGCCGGTACGGCCGGCCGGATGGGCGTCCTGGACGCCAGCGAGTGCCCGCCCACCTTCAACACCGACCCGGCGGACGTCGTCGGCCTCATCGCGGGCGGCCCTTCCGCCATGGTCACGGCCGTCGAGGGCGCCGAGGACTCCGAGGAGCTGGCGGCGCAGGACCTCATCGCGCTGGACCTCTCCCCCGACGACAGCGTCATCGGCATCTCCGCCTCCGGCCGCACCCCGTACGCGATCGGCGCCGTCGAGTTCGCCCGTACGCGCGGCGCGCTCACCGTCGGCCTCTCCTGCAACGCCGGCTCCGCGCTCGCCGCAGGCGCCGAACACGGCATCGAGGTCGTCGTCGGCCCCGAACTGCTCACCGGGTCGACCCGCTTGAAGGCCGGTACCGCACAGAAGCTGGTCCTCAACCTCATCTCGACCATCACCATGATCCGCCTGGGCAAGACCTACGGAAACCTGATGGTCGACATGCGCTCCTCGAACGAGAAACTGCGCGCCCGCGCCCGCCGCATCGTGGCCCTGGCCACCGGCGCGCCCGACGCCGAGATCGAGGCCGCGCTCACCGCCACCGACGGCGAGGTCAAGCACGCCGTCCTCGTCATCCTCGGCGGCGTCGACGGCCCGGCCGCCGCCGATCTCCTCACCGCCTCGAAGGGCCACCTGCGCGCGGCCCTCGCCCTCGCCCCTCCGCACGCCCACGCCCGGACCCGCTGACCTCCCCCACCTACGGCAAGGCGACCACCACCATGTCCACTGACAAGAACCGCGCCACAGCCGCCGCGATCCTTCCTCTGGTCGGCGGCCCGGACAACATCACCTCGATCGCGCACTGCATGACCCGCCTGCGCATCACCCTGCGCGACCGCTCACTGGTCCAGGACGAGGCCCTGGCGGCCCTGCCCGCGGTCCTGGGCGTGGTCGAGGACGACACGTACCAGATCGTGCTGGGCCCGGGCGCAGTCGCCCGCGTCACCCCGGAGTTCGAGGCACTGGTCGAGGAGGGCCGCCGGGCCGCGCCGCACCCGATCACGGCGGACGACCTCGCCGCCCAGGGCGCGGCGCTCAAGGAAGCCCGCAAGGCGCGCAACGCCACCCCCTTCAAGCTGTTCCTGCGCCGCATCGCCAACATCTTCGTCCCGCTGATCCCGGCCCTGATCGGCTGCGGCATCATCGCGGGCCTGAACGGCGTGCTGACGAACATGGGCTGGCTGCCCGCCGTCGTCCCGGCACTCGCCGCCATCGCCTCCGGCTTCATGTCGCTGATCGCGGTCTTCGTCGGCTACAACACGGCCAAGGAGTTCGGCGGTACGCCCGTCCTGGGCGGCGCCGTCGCCGCGATCATCGTCTTCCCGGGCATCACCAAGATCGAGGCCTTCGGGCAGCAGCTCTCCCCCGGCCAGGGCGGCGTCCTCGGCGCGCTGGCGGCCGCCGTGCTCGCCGTGCACGTGGAGAAGTGGTGCCGCCGGTGGGTCCCCGAGGCCCTGGACGTCCTCGTCACCCCGACCCTCACCGTCCTGGTCTCCGGCCTGGCCACGATCTTCGGCCTCATGTTCCTCGCCGGTGAGGCCTCCTCCGCCATCGGCACCTTCGCCGACCGGCTGCTCGCCACCGGCGGCGCCTTCGCGGGCCTGGTCCTCGGCGGACTGTTCCTGCCCCTCGTCATGCTGGGCCTGCACCAGGCCCTGATCCCCATCCACACCACGCTCATCGAACAGTCCGGCTACACGGTCCTGCTGCCCATCCTCGCCATGGCGGGCGCGGGCCAGGTCGGTGCGGCCATCGCGGTCTACTACCGCCTCCCGCGCAACCGTTCCCTCCGTACGACCATCAAGTCCGCCCTCCCGGCCGGTTTCCTGGGCGTCGGCGAACCCCTGATCTACGGTGTCTCCCTGCCGCTCGGCCGCCCCTTCGTGACCGCCTGCATCGGCGGCGCGGCCGGCGGAGCCTTCGTCGGCCTCTTCAACCAGCTCGGCGTCACCTTCGGCTCCACCGCCATCGGCCCCTCGGGCTGGGCCCTGTTCCCGCTGCTGGACGGCAAGTCGGGCATGGGCGCGACCATCGCCATCTACGCGGGCGGCCTGGCAGTGGGCTACCTGGTGGGCTTCGTCGCCACGTACTTCTTCGGCTTCACCCGCCACATGCTGACCGACCTGAACACCGACCCCGAACCCGCCCCGGACCCGGTGACCGAGCCCCCGAAGGAGCCCGCCCTGACCTGACCTGACCTGACGTGACCTGACGCGGCCCGGCCCGGCACTCCGGGCGGGGAGCGGCGATGATGCCAGCATGCAACTCCCCGCCGAAGCCGTGTCCGCCGCCGCCCTGATCGAGGTCGTACGCCTCACCGCGGAGCCGGTGCGTCCCGCCGACCCGTTCACCGGTGATTCCGTCGCCCTGTGGACGGCGGAGGAGGCCGCGTCGGCCCTGGCACTGATCGCGTCGCTGCTGGGCAGCGGACAGCACCGCTGCGGCTACCACCCCGGATGGGCGGTCCGCGCGTACGACAGCGATCTCACGCCCGCGCTGTTCGAGGCGCAGTTCTGCTTCGGCTGCCACGAGGTACGGCTCCACGGCCCGGCCGTCCCGCCCCCGCTGGCCAAGCAGTTCTTCGACCCCGCGGCCCCGGAATCCCGCGCCCTGCTCGCCCGCTTCCGCGCGGCGGCCGCGGGACCGGGCATGATCACTCCATGACCGACCCGATACCCGATGTGGTCCCCGCCGGGCGGATGAGCGCCGTGCCGCAGCCGCAACTCCCGCTCCCCGGCGGGATGCTGCTCCGCCCCTGGGCCCCGTACGACGCCCCCGCGCTGGTCGAGTCCTGCCTCGACCCGGAGATCCGGCACTGGAACCGGCCGGACCCCCTCACCCTGGCCGGGGCCGAGGACCGCATCGCCCGCTGGCACGGGCGCTGGCAGGCCGAAGTGGCCGCGATCTGGGCCGTCGCCCCCGCCGCGGGCGGCCCCGCCGTCGGGTCCATCGGATTGGCCGACCTCGATCTGCGCGGCGGCAGCGGCGAGATCGTGTACTGGCTGCTGCCCGCCGGGCGCGGCGCCGGGGTCATGGTCCGGGCCACGGAACGCGTCAGCCGCTGGGCCTTCGACGACCTCGGCCTGCACCGGCTGCGCATCACCCACTCGGTGGCCAACCCGGCTTCCTGCGCCATCGCGACGAAGGCCGGCTTCCAGCTGGAGGGCACCATGCGCGGCGCCCTCCTCCACGCGGACGGCTGGCACGACGAGCACCTCCACGCCCGCCTGCGCACCGACGCACCGGCATGAAGCTCCCCGCGGCGGCCGTCGCCGCAACCACCCGGGTGGACGTCGTACGCATCTCCGCGCCGCCCCAGCGGTGGGGCGACGCGATGACCGGCGAACTGCTGGCCCACTGGGAGGGCCCCCAGGCCGCCGAGGCCCTGACCGTGATCGGAAAGCTGCCCGCCGGCCGGATCAACCTGTGCCGGTTCGACCCTGGCTGGGGCATCCGCGCGTACGGGGACGACGGCACGGAGCCGCTCTTCGAGGCGGCGTTCTGCTACGGCTGCGACCAGGTCTGGCTCTGGGGCGCGGCCGTCCCCGGACACCTGGGCCTCCAGCTCTTCGACGCGGCGTCCCCGTACGCCCAGTACCTCCGCCTGCGCTTCCGCTCGGCCTGAGGGTCACCCTGACACGGAGTCAGGGGGAGGTCGGGGTAGGGCAAGGGCACGCCCCGATAGCCGGTGGGCACGGCGCGGCGGCAGGCTGGCCGGCATGCAGATCACCACTGACAAGCGCACCTCGGCCGTCCGGCGCGGGGCCGCCGGGATCGCGTTCGCCGCCGTCCTCGCCGCCGCCACCGTCACCGCCACCGGCGTGGCAAGCGCGGCCGAGCCGGCGCCCTCGTACGACTTCGGCGACTGCCCCGCGATCCCCGCCGGGGTCGACGCGGCCCGCTGGAAGTGCGAGGTCCTCACCGCGACCGGCTCCCTGACCCTCGGCAGCCGCACCCTGCCCGAGCTCTCCCCGATGACCATCACCCACGCCGAGGGCCCCCTGCCCGACGGCACCGACGGCCAGGTCTGGGGCGCCCTGCGCGGCGGCCCGACCGCCGTCCCCGGCGGCATCCTCGGCACCCCCGCCGGCCACCACAACCCCCGCCTCGGACAGCTCTCCCTGCGGCCGGAGTACGGCGGCCGGTCCGACTTCTACTCCGTCGGCGACGACATGGGCCTGTTCACCCTCCGCTTCCGCGCCGTCGGCCCCGCGCTGCCCGACGGCTGCGTCATCGGCGCCGGCGAGGCTCCCATCGAGATCCGCCTCAAGCGCACGGGCAAGTCCCAGTGGGTCTCGAAGAACCCGCCGGTCATCAAGTTCGACGCGCGCGACGACGCCTTCACCGCCCCTGCCGCCACCGGCTGCGGCCCCCTGGGCCGCCTGCTCAACGACCGCCTCGGCCTCCCGGCCGCGACCGGCAACTCGATCGCCCTGTCCGCGCACTACACCTTCAAGACGTACGACCAACTCCCCCCGCGCCCCTAGCGCCCGCCGACCGCCGACCGCCACGGCAGCGCGATCACCACGGAAGTCCGACCAGCCCCCAGCCCCGTACCTCCGCCCT
Source organism: Streptomyces sp. NPDC006463 (assembly GCF_042870715.1). Lineage (NCBI taxonomy): Bacteria > Bacillati > Actinomycetota > Actinomycetes > Kitasatosporales > Streptomycetaceae > Streptomyces > Streptomyces sp. NPDC006463. The sequence goes on from NZ_JBIAHP010000014.1 coordinate 86,293, forward strand.
CGTGACCACCTCGCCCCACTCGTGCATGAGCGCGACGGTCCCGTCGAAGGTGCGGGGCCGGGCCGCCCAGCGGGCGGCCTCGGCATCGAAGGGCTCACGGAGCTCCTCCAGCCGCGGTGCGGCCAGTTCCCAGGCGCGGACGAGCGCCGGCACCTCGTCCGGCGCACGGAGCAGGAGGGCCCCCGGCCGCCACGGTTCGGGGTCCTCCGGGAAGCCGCGCGCGGGCGGGGGGCCATCGTCCGGATCCGTCCCCGCGACGCCGTCCGGGCCGTCCCACACCAGGCCGCTCAGGAAGCGGTCGAGGGCGTCCCGCAGACCGGGCGAGGCCGATGCCCTGAGCTCCTCCCAGGCGTTGGCCAGGTTGAAGTGCCAGCTGTACGAACCGGTGGTTCCGAAGAACCGGTACTCAGCACACCAAGGCGACTGCCGTGGCCACACCCAGCCGCCCGCCACCGCGAAGTCGGCGTCCTCGCACGCGACGCAGCAGAAGGACGGGCACACGGCGTCGGTCAGCGCCTCCAGGCGCCCGCCCGCGGGTATCCGGGCCAGTTCTTCCCAGTCGGCCATGACCACGGTGATGTCCAGTCCCATCGGCGCAGGCTAACAACGGGGCGCCGCCGCCCCCTCGGCGTGCCGCCGCCGGGCCGCCACGAACTCCGCCAGCACGCCGTTGACCGTCGCCCGCCTGCTCGTCGTGCCCAGGATTTCCGCCGCCTCGGCGAGAAGTACCTCGTCAAGGTCCACCATGGCGCGTGACAGCGCTTCCTCCAGGCGGGCAGCCATCGCATGACGCCGGCCGCGCGGCGACCCGGTCACGGGTTGGCCCGCTCGTGGAGAACGGCGGCCAGCCGGAGCGCGGTGTCCAGGTTGCAGCGGCCCAGGTCGACCAGCGGCAGCCCGTACGTACCCGCCGCCGAGACCCGCTCCACACCCAGTGACGGGAAGAGCACCCCCACTCCGGCCAGGGATTCCCTAAGCTGGCGGACGGCCTCCTCGGCCGCCTGCATGCGCTCCTGTGGCGTGAGCACCATGACATGTCACCTTTCTACTCTGCGTATCCGGCTTCAGTACTCAGAGTGGCGATGCGCTCGCTAGCCTTTCAATGCGGAAACCGCAACAACCGCACGTGTTGGTCAGGGAGTTGCCATGCCAGGAAAGAACCTCGACCCCTCCTCCTCACCCCGCGCCCTGCTCGGCGCCGAACTGCGCGTGGCGCGCGAGCGCGCCGGCTACAGCCAGGCCGAGTTGGGCGAGCCGCTCTTCGTCAGCGGCTCGTTCATCGGCCAGCTCGAAGCGGGCACGCGCCGCATGCACCTCGAATTGGCCCGCCAGATAGACGACATCCTCAAGACGGGCGGATTCTTCGTCCGCAACTGCGGGGCGGCGGCCAAGTCCAAGTACCCGGACCACTTCGCGGCGGCGGCCGAGGCGGAGGCTCTGGCGAAGGCCATCCGGGAGTACGCGCCACTGATCATCCCGGGGCTGTTGCAGACGGAGGCGTACGCGCGGGCCGTGTTCCGTGCGTACCAGCCGACGGCTACGGAAGAGACCATCGACGAGCTGGTCACGAACCGGCTGGCCAGGGCCTCGCTACTCACTGATCCAACAACGCCACTGTTGTGGACCGTCCTTGACGAGGCGGTGCTCCGCCGTGAGGTCGGCAACCAGCAGGTAATGGCCGAGTCCTTGAGGCACCTCGCTACGCTGATCCAATCGCATCGGGTCATCGCCCAGGTGATCCCGTTCAAGGCGGGAGCCCACGCCGCTTTGGGTGGCCCCCTCAGGCTGATGCACTTCGACGATGCTCCGCCGCTCGCCTACGTCGAAGGCCTCGAAACAGGACTGCTGTTGGACGATCCAGCCACGGTGGCCCATCACACCCTGACCTACGATCTCCTCACGGCCAGCGCGCTCTCACCACGAGAATCCCTGGCTCTGATCGAGTCAGTGGCGGAGGATTACTCACATGACCAGCACGCCTGAGTACGACCTTTCAGCGGCCATCTGGCACAAGTCCAGCTACAGCGCCGGCGATGGCGGCAACTGCCTGGAGATGGCCACCTGGCGGAAGTCCCCCCACAGCGGCGGCAGCGGCGGCAGCTGCGTCGAGGTCGCCGACGGCCACCCCGGCATCGTCCCCGTCCGGGACTCCAAGGTCCCCGACGGCCCCCACCTCACCTTCAACGGCCCGGCCTGGGCCGCCTTCGTCACCAGCCTCTGACCCGCCCCAGGGCGAAGAACGCGGGCAGCTCGCCGCCCGCGTCCAGGTTCACGAACGTGTAGCCCTCCGCCGCCTCCGGGTAGATCTCGAACCGCCTGCCCAGCGGGACGTCCCGGAGGATCGCGGGCTCGGCCTTCCGCCTGCCCGTGCTCCCGTCCAGGTGCCACAGGTACGTCCGCGCGGCGGTCGACGTCACCACGTCGGCCCCGCCCGGGCTGCGGCCCTGCGCGATCCCGAGGACCGTGGCGCCGTCGAGCGCGGCGTGCCAGACGCGGTGGCCGTCCACCAGGGAGTACGCGGAGACACCCGGGACCTTGTCCTTCACCGGGGTGATCAGCAGGTCGCCGCTGACCAGCGGTCCGGGCTCCGTGAGCAGGTCCTCCCGCGGGCCGGACACCGGCACGGCGCCCCGCTCGTGCCCGGAGTCGTCGAACAGCAGCACCGACTCCCCGGCCCGCAGCGCGATCGGCCGCGCCGACACCATCCGCAGTTCCGTGTGCGGGCCACTGGTGCCCGGCGTGCGCAGCGGGCTCTGCCAGGCCACGGTGCCGGTGCGCGCGTCCAGCGCCGTCAGCCGGGCTGCTCCGCCGTCACCGCCGCCGGAGCAGTCCTCGACGTACAGGACCCGGCCCGCGGCCCCGTCGAGCGCACGGACCTCGCAGCCGGCCGGGACCGGCGCCCGCCAGCGCTCGGCGCCCCCTCGCAGGTCCAGGCCGAGCAGGGCGCCCTGCGTCACGGCGACGGCCGTACCGTCCACCGCCGCCACCGGCACCGCGTCCCGGTCCCGGGACGGCGCCGCCGGGAAGTCCTTCGCCCACAGCTGCCGGCCCTCCCGCAGGTCCACGGCCGAGACCCGCGAGCCGCAGCCGCCCGGAGTCCGCGCGGAGGCGACCAGCCCGGTCTCGTGCGAGGTGGCCCGGCTCAGGGCGCACAGGGTGGTGCCCTCGGCGGCGGCCAGCCCTCCGGCCGAGCGGCCCTCGCCGTTGTAGACGAACACGCCGTCCGTACGGGCCCGCGCCAGCCCCTTGGACGGGAGCAGCCAGGCGCCGACCGGCCGGGCCGACTCCGGGTTCTCCCGCTGCCACCACGTCCACACGTACATCTGCGGGCCGCGCATCCACGCGTACGCCTCCCAGGCGGGCCACAGCGCGGCCAGCGCGAGCACCACCGCCAGCCAGCGGACCGGCGCACCCCGGGCGCCGCGTCGCCCCCGGGCCAGCAGCACGTACGCGAGGAGCCCCAGGGCCGGGGTGAACAACAGCAGCCAGCCCTTGCCCCGTGACCAGTCGACGAACGCCATCCTGCCGAGCAGGACCAGGTACAGCACGGTCACGGCGGCGACCGCCACGCCGCAAACGAACAGGGCGCGCGACAGCCACCGCGCGCCCCGAGATGTGTCGTCAGTCGAGTCGTTGCCCATGATCCCCCCTTGGGCGCAGCCTAGTTGGCGCGCCCGAGGGGGGCCGGTCAACGGGCCCGGGTCAGAGACCCGAGGTGAACAGCAGCTGGTTGGGCGTGCCCTTGCTGATCTTGAGGACGGCGTCCTTGGTGGACTCGTCGGTCACGAAGTTGGCGATGTCCGCAGGCTGCTCGGACGGGTGCGCCTGCTTGTAGAGGGCGATGACACCCGCGACGTGCGGCGCGGCCATGGACGTACCGCTCAGGGCCATGCTGCCGCCGCCGAGCTTCGCGGAGACGATCTCCTCCCCGGGTGCGTAGAGGGAGACGCAGCCGCCGTAGTTGGAGAAGCTGGTCTCCTCGTCGTAGCGGTTGGTGGCCGCGATCGTCAGCACTCGGCTCGCGGACGCCGGAGAGACGTTGCAGGCGTCCTGCGATTCGTTGCCCGCCGCGATGACCGGCAGGATGCCGGCGTCGGAGACCGCGTTGGCCGCGTTGTTGATGGCTTCGGACTTCGGGCCGCCCAAGGAGGCGTTCAGGACGGCCGGCTGCTTGGCGTTCTTGGCCACCCAGTCGAGGCCCGCGAGGATCCCCGAGTAGGAGCCCTTGCCGTCGCATCCGAGGACGCGGACGCTGATCAGGTTGGCCTTGGTGGCCACGCCGTGCGTCTTGCCGCCGACGATGCCCGCGACGTGCGTGCCGTGGCCCTGGCAGTCCTGGCCCCTCTGGATGGCGGCGTCCGGCATCGCGTCGAAGCCGAAGCTGGCGCGCCCGTCGAACTCGGTGTGCTTGTAGTCGATGCCGGTGTCGAGGATGTACGCGTTCACTCCGGAGCCGCTGCCCTTGGCGGTGAAGTTGTTGTCCAGGGCCGACTCCCGCTGGTCGATCCGGTCCCGGCCCCAGGAGACGGACGGGGCCCTGTTCGCCCTGGCGGCGGCGGGCATCTTCGGGGCGGCCACCTTCGTGTCCTCCTCGACCGACTTCACTCCGAGGCTCCTCCGGACGGCATCCAGCTGGAGCGGGGTGAGGGGGGCCGCGAAGCCGTTCATCACGGACCGGTAGACGAACGAGGGCTTGAGCTTCAGCTTTTCCGCCGTCCTGGCCGCGTCCATGCCCTGGTCGAGGGTCACGATGTAGTTGCCGGGAACCGCATCGGCCGAGGTGAGGAGCGGTGCCGGCGTCGGCTCCGGGGCCGCGGCCGAGGCCGTACCGGCGCCGATGGGGGCGATGGTGAGGAGAGCGGCGGTGGCGGCGCGTGCGAGCAGGCGCATGTCGGAATCTCCCTGACGGGGTGAAAGGTCGGCTGGGTGAGCTGCCCCGCGGCAAGGAGTGCCGTGCGGGTGCGGCCCTCCTTTCCATCGGGTGCCGCCTCGGCGCGGCTTGAACCGACGCCCCCTCCTGGCCGATCGGTCGGCAGTACCGTCAACACGGCGCGTCCGACACGCTGCAGAAAGGGTTAACCGCCTCTGCCGTCAAGGCCTCGCCCCGGACCGCACGGCCGTGCCCACCCCGGAAAGATCACCCGTATGGGCCGCCCCCGCCCAAGGGGGCGCACAGCCGCCACGCTCCCGCCACACCCGCGGGCGTCGTTGACCGGCCCCGCCGCGCGTGATGCCCTCGGCCCATGCGCAACCGTCTGAACCGAGCCCTGCCGACGGCCGCCGCCGTCGCCGCCGTACTGGCCGCCGTCGCCGCCCTGCCCGTGTCCGCGGCCACCGCCGCCGTGGCCGAGCCCGTGCCCCGCACGGCCGCCGCCGCCGCCGCCGACCATGCCACGTACATCGTCACGGTGCACCCGGGCCTCGACCCGGCCGCCGTCGCGGACGCGTACGGGATCACCCCGCTGCACGTCTACCGAGACGCGCTGAACGGCTTCGCCGCCCGCCTCTCCCCCGAGCAGGTCCAGGCCCTGCGGGCGACCGCGGTCGTGAAGTCGGTCGAGGAGGACGGCGGCGCGTCCTCCTTCGGCACCGCCGTCTGACCGCGAAGGCCTCGCGCGCACGGACTCCCCGGCAATTCCCCGCCCCCGCCCGACGCTTAGGGTGATGCGGATCAACCCATCGGTTGATCGGGGGATCGGGGGGAGACCGATGGACAGTGCGACCGAGGTGTTCGAGCCGCTGCGCGCGGACGATCCGCAGACCGTGGCCGGCTACCGCCTCGCGGCCCGGCTCGGCGCGGGTGGCATGGGCCGCGTCTACCTGTCGCACACCCAGGGCGGCCGCCCGGTCGCGATCAAGGTGGTACGGCCGGAACTGGCCGAGGACCCGGCGTTCCGGCGGCGCTTCCGCCGGGAGGTGGAGGCGGCGAGGCGGGTCCGGGGCGCGTACACCGCCGAGCTGATCGACGCGGAGGCGGACGGGATGCCGCCCTGGCTGGCCACCCTGTACGTGCCCGGGCCCTCGCTTTCGCAGGCCGTCGCCCGGCGCGGACCGCTGCCGGTGCCCGCGGTGCTGTGGCTGGTGGCGGGGGTGGCCGAGGCGCTGCAGGCCATCCACGGCGCGGGCGTCGTGCACCGGGACCTGAAGCCGTCGAACGTGCTGCTGGCCTCCGACGGGCCCCGGGTCATCGACTTCGGCATATCGCTGGCGTCCGGCACCACCGCGGCGACCGCCACGGGCACCGCCATCGGCACGCCCCAGTACATGGCCCCCGAGCAGGCGTCGGGGGGCGAGGTCACGGCAGCCACCGACGTGTTCGCGCTGGGCCAGACGGCGGCGTTCGCGGCGCTGGGCGAGCCGCTGTACGGGGACGGGCCCTCGGTGAGCGTGCTGTTCCGGATCGTGCACTCCGAGCCCGACCTGTCCCGGCTCCCGGAGCCGCTGCGCCCGCTGCTCGCCCGGTGCCTGGCCTCCGATCCGGAGGAGCGGGCCACCCCGGCGGAGATCGTGGCGTGGTGCCGGAAGCATCTGGGCAAGGACGCCGACGCGGGCGGCGGACCGGCCGTCTGGCGGGAGGTGACGGGGCCCGAGGTGGAGATTCCGGCTCCGGTCCCGCAGCCCACGGCGGTGCACACGACCCCGGTGAACTGGCTTCCGCCGCAGCCGACGGCGCCGCTCGGGCCGGAGGAACAGCGGGCGCGCAGGCGGCGCATCGCGCTGATCACGGCGGCGGCGGTGACAGCGGGAGCAGTGCTGCTGACGGGCCTGGCCTGGCTGGGCAAGGGAGCGGCGGACCGGATGCGCGAACTGGACGCGTCCCGGGCGAAGCCGAACGGCTCGGCCGCCGCCGGGGCCCAGGGGACACCGTCGGGGCCGACCGGGTCGGCGACCGGCGGCAAGGCGCCCAAGACCTCCGGATCCGCACCGGGCACACCCAGCACGCCCACGGCGTCCAAGCCGCCCGCGGCGGTCCCCTTCCCCCAGGTGCGCCTGGACGAAGAGAACTCGATCGGCATCAAGGAACCGGTCCGGCGCGACGACCGCACGGGGGACATCCGCCTGAACTGCGAGGTGACCGGCTGTCAGCTGGAGAGCGACGCGAGCGTGCTCACGCTGCTGTACGGCCCCCCGGGCACCGGCAACCTCGACACGTGCCGCCTCATGACGAGGCCCGCCGTGTCCAAGAAGGTCCCGCTGGCCGCGGCGGCGGCCGGCAGCGAGATCTGCGTCATGCACCCGTCGGGGGACATCGCGCTGCTCGTGATCCAGATCAAGTCGACCCCGAAGTTGAAGGAGCTGTCCTTCGTGTCCGCAGACATGACCGTCTGGCGCGCATCCTGACGGAGCGGCCCGCCCGCCCGGCCACCTAGGTCCGGTACACGCACAACCGCGAGACCTCGTACTCCATCTCCGTCACCCCCGGGCCGGGCGCCGGGTGGTAACGCCCGGCGCAGACGGACAGGTTCACGATGAGGTACGCGCGCCAGGAGCGGCCGACGCCCGCGCGGTCGGCGAACACCCGGGCCCCGTTGACCCACCAGACGACCGACCTCCGCCCGAACTCGACCTTGAGGTCGACCCAGGCGCCCGGCCGCACCGACGGGTCGCGGTGGTAGCGGTGCGCCTGGCGGACGTGGTTGGAGAGCTCCAGCAGGTCCGGGTTGTCGGGGTGGTACTCGAAGACGTCGATCTCCTGGCCACCGTCCCGCCAGGTCCAGATCGCCGGCCAGGCACCCAGCTCCACCGGGAGCCTGACCCGGGCCTCCAGGACGTCGCCGGTGCGCACCATGAAGCCCTCGTCGCTGCCCTCGGTGGTGAGCAGCCCGGTGTTCCAGTTGCCGTCGGGCCTGAGCTTGGCCCGGAAGACGCCGCTGCGGCTGTAGGCGGGATCGTCGACGAGGTGGTCCAGTTTGTTGTCGCCCGGGTTCGTCGGGCCGCCGTCGGGATACGCCCACGAGCGGCCCGCGACCCATTGGGTGGGCGAGGTGAAGTCGGCGGTGAAGAGGGGGGCGAGGCGCGCCTTGACCGCACCCGCGCCGCCGGCGCCCGCCGGGGCGAGGCGCGACGTCAAGCGCCGCAGCCAGCCGAGCTTTTCCGAGTCCATGCAGGGGGTGTGCCCACAACCGGACGCACCCATGCCGGAATCATCGCGCAGGGTAATCGTATGGAAGCATTCAGCGACCGGTGTTGCGCGCCGCCTCGACGAAGGCGCGGATCAGCTCGGGCGACTTCACCCCCCGCGCGCGCTCCACGCCGCTGGAGACGTCCACGCCCCACGCGCCGGTGACCCGGACGGCCTCGCCGACGTTGGCGGGGGTCAGCCCGCCCGCGAGCAGCCACCGACCCTCGGGCGGCGTGAAGTCCGCAGATCCCCAGTTCCACGGCTTGCCGGAGCCCGGGTCGGGGGCGTCGAGGAGCAGCAGGTCCTCGCCGTACTCGCCGCAGCGCTTCACGTGCTCGGCGGTGGCCCGCAGCAGCGTCCGCCCCTCGGCGCGCAGCGCCGCGAAGTCCTCGGGGCCCTCCTCGCCGTGCAGCTGCACGCCCCGTACACCGCTCTCCTCGGCGAACCGGCGCACCTCCGCCACCGGCTGCCCCCGGAACACGCCGACGGTGAGCACCCCGTCCGGCACCCGCGCGGCCAGCTCCCGCGCGGTGGCCGCGTCGACCGTACGGGGGCTGCCGGGCGCGAAGACGAACCCGACGGCATCGGCCCCGGCGGCCACGGCCACGTCGACGTCGTGCGCGGTCTTCAGGCCGCAGATCTTGACGAAGAGATCGCTCATGCCCCCAGTCAACCAAAGCCCCCTGTTGGGTGGTGATCCGTCTCGGCAACCGGGCGGGACCGTCCGCCCGTCACCAGCCTGGAACGAGCATCACGGCCAGTGCCCAGCACGCCACGCGGAGGACTACGGTGACGATCATGACCGAGCGGGCCACACCGATAGAGCAGGCGGCACTGCCGACGTTCGAGACGCTCCTGCGCACCGTTGAGGAGATGGACACGCCAGAGGGCTTCAAGGCCGAGCTCATCCGGGGGAAGATCATCGTTTCGCCGTTCTCCAAGCTGCGCCACCTGCGTCGCATGCGTGCGCTGCGTGAACAGCTCGAGGCCCACGCACCCGAGGGGCACATCGCGGAGATCGCACCCTTCCTCTTCCGGTTCTCGGCAGCGGAGCGCGCGTACGGGCCCGCCCTCTTCGTCGCGGACGAATCGGCCTTCGAGGGCGAGGGCCGGCACGCGGACGGGGCGGCCCTGTCGCTCGTCGGAGAGTTCACGTCCGTCTCCACCAGGGATACCGACTGGAGCGAGAAGCTGGATGTGTACGGTCGGCTCGTACCGGTCTACCTGGTCGTCGACATGCAGGGCTCGGAGATCACCTGCTTCTGGGACCCCTCGCCGCACGGATACCGCTCCCGTACGAAGGTGTCCTTCGACCAGCCCCTGCACGTCCCGAAGCCGTTCGACTTCACCATCGACACCACCGGCTTCTAGACACGCGGAAACGCCCGAGGGCGGCACCCCCGTACGGGAGTGCCGCCCTCGTTCGAGAACAGCCGATCAGCCTTCAGGCCGATCAGAAGTCCATGTCACCGCCCGGCATGCCGCCCGGGGCGCCGGCGCCGGCCTTCTCGGGCTTGTCGGCGATGACGGCCTCGGTGGTCAGGAACAGCGCGGCGATCGACGCGGCGTTCTGCAGCGCGGAGCGCGTGACCTTGGCCGGGTCGATGATGCCCTCGGCGATCATGTCCACGTACTCGCCGGACGCGGCGTTGAGGCCGTGACCGATCGGCAGGTTGCGGACCTTCTCGACGACGACGCCACCCTCGAGACCACCGTTGACGGCGATCTGCTTGAGCGGGGCCTCAAGGGCCAGGCGCACGGCGTTGGCGCCGGTCGCCTCGTCGCCCGTGAGCTCCAGCTTCTCGAAGACCGCGGAGGCCTGCAGCAGGGCCACGCCACCACCGGCGACGATGCCCTCCTCGACGGCCGCCTTCGCGTTGCGAACGGCGTCCTCGATGCGGTGCTTGCGCTCCTTGAGCTCGACCTCGGTCGCGGCGCCGGCCTTGATGACGGCCACGCCGCCGGCCAGCTTCGCGAGGCGCTCCTGGAGCTTCTCGCGGTCGTAGTCCGAGTCGGAGTTCTCGATCTCGGCGCGGATCTGGTTCACGCGACCGGCAACCTGGTCGCTGTCACCGGCACCGTCGACGATGGTGGTCTCGTCCTTGGTGATGACGACCTTGCGGGCGCGGCCGAGCAGGTCGAGACCGGCGTTCTCCAGCTTGAGGCCGACCTCCTCGGAGATGACCGTGCCACCGGTGAGGATGGCGATGTCGCCGAGCATGGCCTTGCGGCGGTCGCCGAAGCCCGGGGCCTTGACGGCGACGGACTTGAAGGTGCCGCGGATCTTGTTGACGACCAGGGTCGACAGGGCCTCGCCCTCGACGTCCTCGGCGATGATCAGCAGCGGCTTGCCGGACTGCATGACCTTCTCCAGGAGCGGCAGCAGGTCCTTGACCGAGCCGATCTTGGAGTTGACGATCAGGATGTACGGGTCGTCGAGAGCCGACTCCATACGCTCCATGTCGGTGGCGAAGTACGCCGAGATGTAGCCCTTGTCGAAGCGCATACCCTCGGTGAGCTCCAGCTCCAGACCGAAGGTCTGGGACTCCTCGACGGTGATGACGCCTTCCTTGCCGACCTTGTCCATGGCCTCGGCGATGAGCTCGCCGATCTGGGTGTCGGCGGCGGAGATGGAGGCCGTGGAAGCGATCTGCTCCTTGGTCTCGACATCCTTCGCCTGCTCCAGCAGGGCGCCGGAGACGGCCTCGACGGCCTTCTCGATGCCGCGCTTGAGGGCCATCGGGTTGGCGCCGGCGGCCACGTTGCGCAGGCCCTCGCGGACGAGCGCCTGGGCGAGCACGGTCGCGGTGGTCGTACCGTCGCCGGCGACGTCGTCCGTCTTCTTGGCGACTTCCTTGACCAGCTCGGCGCCGATCTTCTCGTACGGGTCCTCGAGCTCGATCTCCTTGGCGATGGAGACACCATCGTTGGTGATCGTGGGCGCGCCCCACTTCTTCTCAAGGACGACGTTGCGACCCTTGGGGCCAAGGGTGACCTTGACGGCGTCGGCGAGCTGGTTCATCCCACGCTCGAGACCGCGCCGGGCCTCCTCGTCGAACGCAATGATCTTGGCCATCTGAAGTGGTCCTCCCGGACAGCGGTGGATTGCTCCCGGACCGCGCCCGCGCCCGCGACGGACGGCCTGCGTGCCCGGCGGTTCCTTCCCGCCGGACCCTGCGGGCCTCACCGACCCGGTCCTCGTTTTGGTAGCACTCTCACCTGGAGAGTGCTAACGCCAATGATTAGCACTCGACCCCCACGAGTGCAAGCGGCTTGGGCGAACGCCCCCGTGAACGCACGAGGGGCCCACACCCCGTGTCCAGGATGTGGGCCCCTCTTACGTACGCGTGGGCGGTCGATCGCGCCGGGACTAGCCGAGTGCGAGCTTGACCATGTCCGCCTGCGGACCCTTCTGGCCCTGCGAGATCTCGAACTCGACCCGCTGACCCTCTTCAAGGGTGCGGTATCCGTCCATCTGGATGGCGCTGTAGTGGACGAACACATCCGCACCACCGTCGACCGCGATGAAGCCGTAGCCCTTCTCCGCGTTGAACCACTTGACGGTGCCCTGAGCCATGCCTAACTCCCCTATTACTGGCCCTTGCGCAGGAACGCACTTCGCGCTCCCGGGTCAGAACTTGCGTCGGAACGCGTCGACCGAGGCTGAATGTATCCGCGTCGGTGCTGTCTGCAACAGGTCAATCCGACGAGAAATCTGGACACCCAGAAACATTGAAATAGAGTGAAAATTTGGCATATCGCAGGGCAACTCGGGCCCGACATATCTCGCCAAAGCCCCATACCGCGCTTGCACATTGACCCGATGTCGACCCTCACGCGACCCGTTCATATGCTGCGGGCAAGTCCAGCGGAGGGGACTTCCCCAACTCTACCGTGCCCAATCAAACAGAATTGCCCCCTCCGCTTTTAGCGGAGGGGGCAATTACGGTTTTCGTGCGTCAGCAGCCGCCGGCACTGTGCCGGGCTGGTCAGCCTCCGGCGACGGCGGGAATGATCGAGACACCGGCGCCGTCCGGCGTCACCGCCTCCAGCCCTCCCTCGAATCGCACGTCGTCGTCATTGACGTAGACGTTCACGAAGCGGCGCAGCTTGCCCTGGTCGTCCAGGACGCGGGCGGCGATGCCCGGGTGGCTCTTCTCCAGCGACTCGATGACCTCGGCCAGGGTCGCGCCCTCGGCCGGGACCTCGGCCTGGCCGCCGGTGTAGGTGCGCAGGATGGTGGGGATGCGGACGTTGACGCTCATGGCGCTACTGCCTTTCCGGTAGGGCTTGGGAGATGGTCAGGCCAGGCCGGCGGCGCGGAACGCGTCCAGGCTCGGGCGGATGGTGGCGGTCTGACCGCTGTCGGCGGCCACCGCCTCCAGGGTCTTGAGGCCGTCACCGGTGTTCAGGACGACGGTGGTGAGCGCCGGGTCGAGCTGCCCGTTCTCGATGAGCTTCTTCGTGACGCCGACGGTCACGCCGCCCGCGGTCTCGGCGAAGATGCCCTCGGTCTGCGCGAGGATCTTGATGGCCTCGACGACCTGCTCGTCGTTGACGTCCTCGACGAAGCCGCCGGTGCGCCGGGCGATGTCCAGGACGTACGGGCCGTCCGCCGGGTTGCCGATCGCGAGGGACTTGGCGATGGTGTTCGGCTTCTGCGGGCGGACCACGTCGTGGCCGGCCTTGAAGGCGGTGGACACCGGGGAGCAGCCCTCGGCCTGGGCACCGAAGATCTTGTACGGCTTGTCCTCGACCAGGCCGAGCTTGATCAGCTCCTGCAGACCCTTGTCGATCTTCGTCAGCTGCGAGCCGGACGCGATCGGGATAACGATCTGGTCGGGCAGCTGCCAGCCGAGCTGCTCGCAGATCTCGTACGCCAGGGTCTTGGAGCCCTCGCCGTAGTACGGGCGGAGGTTGACGTTGACGAAGCCCCAGCCCTCGCCCAGCGGGTCGCCGATGAGCTCGGAGCAGAAGCGGTTGACGTCGTCGTAGTTGCCCTCGATGCCGACCAGGTCGCCACCGTAGACACCGGCCATGACGACCTTGCCCTGCTCCAGGTCGTGCGGGATGAACACGCAGGAGCGGAAACCGGCCCGGGCGGCCGCGGCGCCGACGGCGCCGGCCAGGTTGCCGGTGGAGGAGCAGGACAGCGTGGTGAAGCCGAAGGCGCGGGCGGCCTCGACGGCGATCGCGACGACGCGGTCCTTGAAGGAGTGCGTCGGGTTGCCGGAGTCGTCCTTGACGTAGAGCTTGCCGGTGACGCCGAGCTCCTTGGCCAGGTTCTGGGCGTCCACGAGCTTGGTGAAGCCCGGGTTCAGGCTCGGCTTCGAGGCCACGTCCGCGGGGACGGGCAGCAGCGGCGCGTACCGCCAGATGTTGTTCGGACCGGCCTCGATCGCGGCTCGCAGGGCCTCGGGGTCTCCGGTCGGGAGGTCGTAGGCGACTTCCAGAGGTCCGAAGCACTCGACGCACGCGAAGATGGGTCCGAGCTCGAAGCGGGTACCGCACTCGCGACAGGAAAGGCCGGTGGCAGGTCCGAGATCAACAGAGGTGGGATGCGTCTGTACAGCCATGATGGCGAGGCCCTTTCTCCTCATCTTCCCCATGGCGCACTTCGCCATGAGACGGAATTGGCACCTTCCCTAGCCGGGGACCTCGCTGGGGTGCGTGAAAACGCATCGCGAGAACCGACTGGAGGGTTGCCGGGGCTTCAACGGGCCGTGTCCCTCTGCCCCTCTGGATGAGCGGTATGGCACCGGGTTGCGCGCGCTATGGCGCACCCGGGCGTTTGTGCGCAAGGACCCCCGGCATGCGGTGGTCCTTTGCGTTGTTCAAGACTGTAACCGAAGGGCCGGGCGGTTGAGACAGCCGTCCGAACCGCGAGATGGATCGCATATCGGTCCGAACAAGTGACGATGCAGGGAGTACCGAGGGTGCTGGAAGAGGTGGAGCGCTGGCTGGCAGACCGCTCCTGGTCCGCCGCCGACCGACCGCTCGACCAGCTGCTGGACCGGAAACGGGCGGCTGGGACCACGGTCAGCGTGGTGCTGCCCGCGCTCGACGAGGAGGCGACCGTCGGCGCGATCGTCGAGGTGATCCGGCGCGAGCTGATCGAGGGACTGCCGTTCCCCCTGGTGGACGAACTAGTGGTGGTCGACTCGGGCTCCAGCGACCGGACGGCCGAGGTGGCGGCGAAGGCCGGCGCCCGCGTGGTGCACCGCGACGAGATCCTGCCGCGGATCCCGGCGCTGCCCGGCAAGGGCGAGGTGCTGTGGCGTTCCCTGCTGGCCACCGACGGGGACATCGTCTGCTTCGTCGACGCCGACCTGCGGGACTTCTCGGCCGACTTCGTCTCCGGGATCGTGGGGCCGCTGCTGACCGAACCGGACGTGCAGTTCGTCAAGGCGATGTACGACCGCCCGCTGGGCGACGCCCCCGGCCAGGGCGGCCGGGTGACGGAGCTGGTGGCGCGCCCGCTCCTCAACCTGCACTGGCCGCGGCTCGCCGGTTTCGTCCAGCCGCTGGGCGGCGAGTACGCCGTACGCCGCTCCCTGCTGGAGCGGCTGCCGTTCCCCGTCGGGTACGGCGTCGAGCTGGGCCTGCTGGTGGACGCGCTGCACACGGTCGGGCTGGACGCGCTGGCCCAGGTGGACGTGGGCGTACGGGTCCACCGCCACCAGGACGGGCAGGCGCTGGGCCGGATGGCCGCGGCGATATACCGCACGGCGCAGCTGCGGCTCTCGCGCGGCCACTCCCCCAGCTACCGCTGGGGGTACCCCCACGTACGGCCCGAGCTGACGCAGTTCGAGCGGGGGCCGGAGGGGTTCGTGCCGCGGACGTACGCGGTGGACACGGAGGAGCGGCCGCCGATGCTGAGCGTGAAGGAGTACGCGCTGCGCAGCGTGGCGTGACGCGGGGAACGGTTTGAGCGGACCCGGGCCGGGCTAGGTTCGCCGCATGGCTTCTCAGGTACTCGTCGCCGCCAACCGCGGCCCGCTCTCGTACGCCCTCTCCGCCGAAGGCACGCTCAGTGCCCGGCGCGGCGGGGGCGGTCTCGTCTCCGGACTCTCCGCGGCCCTGGCGGAGCAGCCGGACGCGGTGTGGATCTGCGCTGCTCTGTCGGAGGCGGACCGGGAGGCGGTCCGCCGGGGCGTGGCCGAGCCCGGTGTCCGGATGCTGGACATCGATCCCACGGTGTACGACGACGCGTACAACGGCATCGCGAACTCGGTGCTGTGGTTCACCCACCACCACCTGTACGAGATCCCGCGCACGCCGGTCTTCGACGCGGAGTTCCGCCGCCAGTGGGGGTCCTACGTGGAGTACAACCGGGCCTTCGCGGAGGCGCTGGCGCAGGAGGCGGCGCAGGGCGCCCGCGTCCTGGTGCAGGACTACCACCTGGCGCTCGTGCCGGGGCAGTTGCGTGAGCTGCGGCCGGACCTGCGGATCGGGCACTTCACGCACACGCCGTGGGCTTCGTCCGACTTCCTGCGGATGCTGCCGGACGACATCCGGGAGCAGCTGCTGTGGGGGATGCTCGGGGCGGACCGGCTGGGTTTCCACACCTGGGCCTGGTCGGTCAACTTCATCACCAGCGCGAACCTGGACGACGAGACCGGCATCGCGCAGTCCTCGATCCCGAGCGGGACTCCCGAGCGCGGGGTGTACCACCGCCGGCCCCGGCCGGACGGCCGGGGCTACGGGGAGAAGCGGTTCACGCACGTGGCCCAGTACCCGCTCGGGGTCGATGCGGAGGAGCTGCGCGTGCTGGCGCACCGGCCGGAGGTGGAGGACAAGCTGGCGGCGCTGCGGGCGGAGGTCGGCGGCCTGAAGACGATCGTCCGGGTGGACCGGACGGAGCTGTCGAAGAACATCGTGCGCGGGCTCCTCGCCTACCGGGAGCTGCTGACCACGCACCCCGTATGGCGCGGCCGGGTGGTTCACCTGGCGTCCGCGTACCCGTCGCGGCAGGACCTGGCCGTGTACCGGGCGTACACGGAGTCGGTGCGGGAGCTCGCAGAGGAGATCAACGCGGAGTTCGGCACGGCGGACTGGCAGCCGGTGCACGTGTCGGTGCAGGACGACTTCGCGCGCTCGCTCGCGGCCTACCGGATGGCGGACGTCGCGCTGGTGAACCCGGTGCGGGACGGGATGAACCTGGTGGCGAAGGAGATCCCGGTGGTGTCGGAGGCGGGGTGCGTGCTGGTGCTGTCGACCGGGGCGGGGGCGTACGAGGAGCTCCGCCAGGACGCGCTGACGGTGAACCCGTACGACGTGACGCAGACGGCCGAGGCACTGCACGCGGCGCTGTCCATGCCGGACGCCGAGCGCGCGGACCGCACGAAGCGCCTTGCGGCGGCCGCCACCGCCCTCCCCCCGTCCCAGTGGTTCGCGGCCCAACTCGCGGACCTGCAGGGCTGACCCGCGGGTCAGGAGCGCAGGGCCCCGGCGAGGTCGGCCAGGAAGGCCGCCACCGCGCCGGGGCCCGGCAGGACCAGGTCGGCGCGCGCGGCGAGCTCCGGGACCTCGGCGGAACCGCTGCACACCAGCAGCCCCGGCAGGCCGTCGGCCCGGCGCTTCTCGACCGCCGAGTACGCGGCCAGGTCACCCAGGTCGTCGCCCGCGTACAGCACCGGCCCCGCGTCCGTCTCCGTGAGGAACTCCGTCAGGGCGACGCCCTTGTCCGTGCCGGGCGGCCGGAGCTCCAGCACGGCCCGGCCCGGTTCGACCATCAGCCCGTGCCGTGCGGCCAGCTCGGCCAGGGGTTCCCGGAGCGCCGCGAAGGCCGCCTCCGGGTCCTCCGCGCGGCGGGTGTGGACCGCCAGCGCCCGGCCCTTCTCCTCGATCCACGTGCCCCGCCAGGCCCCGATCGAGTCCAGGAATCCCGGCAGCTCGGCCCGGACCGCCGCCACCCCGGGGTGTTCGGCGGGGGCGTGGACTATCCCGGTGACGGCGTCCCAGCGTTCGGCCCCGTAGTGACCGAGGACCACCAGGTGTTCCAGTCCGGAGACCCCGGCGAAGCCTCCGTAGCGGACGGCGACGCCCGCCGGCCGGCCGGTGACCACGGCCACCGAGGCCACCTCGGGGGCCAGCGCGGCCAGGGCGGGTACGGCTCGGGGGTGGGCCCGTGCCTGGTCCGGGTCCGGGACGATGTCTGCGAGGGTCCCGTCGAAGTCCAGGGCGATCACGGACCGGCGGGGTGCGCGGAGCAGGGCTTCGAGTCCCTCGCGTCCGGCTGCGGTGACGGGCATCGGCAAGTCGTGCGGATGGCTCCCCATACGGACGACCCTAACGGCCCAGCCGCGTGACGGCTATCGCCTGGCCCGCTGGGCCTCGCGGATCCGGCGCAGGCGGTTCACCGTGCCCGGGGCGTGTGCCAGCGCACGGGGGTCGTCCATCAGCGCGTTGAGCAGCTGGTAGTAGCGGACCGGGGCCATCCCCAGCCCCTCCCGTATCGCGCGCTCCTTGGCCCCGGGCCCGGGCCACGTGCGCCCCTCGTACGCGAGCACCGCGGCCTCCGTGGCCGTCAGCTGCCCCTCGTCCGTCATACGGCCAGATTAACGCCGCCCACCGACACGGGCCCGACCGCCCGGGCCGCCGCGGCCACCGCCGCCGCGGCACCACCGCGGCCCGCCCCGCGTCAGCGCGGGTCGGCCGCCCGCGCCGACCCGGCGATCTCCTCCAGCACCTGCGCCGGCTGCCCGCCCGGCTGGACGGACTTGCCGATGTTCTGCTTGATGTCCTCGCTGACGCCCGCCCAGGACTTCTTGCCGACCGGGTAGAGCCGCGAGCTCGGCAGCGCCTCCAGGAAGGTCTTCAGCTGCGGCGCCGCGCCGCCCTTGCCGGCCTGCACCGCCCGGTAGCCGGTGGTGGTGACCGGGAGCAGGTCGTACATGTTGGTGAAGGCGGTCACGTTCTTCGCCTCGTACAGGTGGTCCAGGAACTTGCCGGACTCCTTCGGGTGGCCGTTCTTGAAGGCCATCACCCAGTCCGCGACGCCCATCGCCGAGCGATCGGATCCGTCGATGGTCGGCATGGTCACCATGCCGAACTTGACGCCCTTCCCGGCCGCCTGCTTGATCAGCGTGGGGTGGCCGTTGAGCATGCCGACCTCGCCGCGCGTGAAGGCGTCGAAGGCGTCCTGCCGGTTCGTCTTGCCGGGCTCGCCCGGCCCGGTCAGCCCCTGTCCGACCATCTTGTCCCGCAGGAACTCCAGGGCCTTGACGTTCTCCGCGGAGTCGATGGAGTACTGCTCCTCGTTGTCGGTGTAGCCGCCGCCGCCCGCGAGCATCCACATCATCGTCTCGGCCTGCGCCTCCTCGCGGCCCAGCGGCAGCGCGAAGGGGGTCTGGACGCCGGCGCCCTTGAGCTTCTTCGCGGCCGCCTCCAGCTCCGCCCAGCTCTTGGGCTGCCAGCCGTTCTTGGCGTCCTTGGCGATGACCCCGGCGTCGGTGAGGAGCTTCTCGTTGTAGAAGAGCAGCCGGGTGCTGGCCACGAAGGGCAGGCCGTACTGGATCCGCTTGACCTTGCCCGCGTCGGCGAGCGGCCCGAGGAAGTCGGCCTCGGTCTTGACCGAGAGCAGCTCGTCCGCCGTGTACAGCTTGCCCGCCTCCGCGTAGTCGGCGTAGGCGCCGATCTGCGCGATGTCGGGGGCCTTGCCGGCCTTGACCATCGCGGCGACCTTGGCGTCGACCTCCGACCAGGAGTAGACGCTGACCTCGACCTTGATGCCCGGGTTGGCCTTCTCGAAGCCGTCGGCGAGCGTCTTCCAGTACGTCGCGGACGAGTTCTGCGGATTGTCCCCGTACTCGGCCGCCACGACCCGCAGGGTCACCTCGTTGTCCCCGGTGAGTCCACCGAGAGCTCCGCAGCCCGTCAGCGTCACCGCCGTCAGGCTCAGTGCGGCGCCGGACGCGGCCAGGCTCAGGTATCGGCGCTTCACAGTTCTCGTCCACCCCTAGTTGTACGTACGATCCACGTAAGGTCTACACCACTTTGGCGGCTCGTTCACATCCGGATCCGGACCGGGTCCCGAATTTGTATGGCCGCTCAACAATCCCATCCAATGGACTAGACCTTTCCCCGTCGAGCACGCGAGACTGTCACCTGTGAAACCCGTGAAACACGTCATCGCCCTCGATGTGGGCGGCACCGGGATGAAGGCCGCCCTGGTCGCCGCCGACGGCACCCTGCTGCACGAGGCGCGCCGCGCCACCGGCCGCGAGCGGGGCCCCGACGCCGTCGTCGAGACGATCCAGGACTTCGCCGCCGAGCTCCTCGACATCGGCCGGGAGCAGTTCGCACGGCCCGCCTCGGCCGCCGGGGTCGCCGTCCCCGGCATCGTCGACGCCGAGAACGGGATCGCCGTCTACGCGGCGAACCTGGGCTGGCGCGACGTACCGATGCGCGAGCTGCTCGGCCGGCGCCTCGGCGGCATCCCGGTCGCCCTCGGCCACGACGTGCGCACGGGCGGACTCGCCGAAGGCCGCATCGGCGCGGGTCGCGGCGCCGACCGCTTCCTGTTCGTGCCGCTGGGCACCGGCATCGCCGGAGCCATCGGCATCGGCGGCCGCATCGAGGCCGGCGCGCACGGCTACGCGGGCGAGATCGGCCACATCGTGGTCCGCCCCGGCGGCCCCGCCTGCGGCTGCGGCCAGCACGGCTGCCTGGAGACGCTCGCCTCCGCCTCCGCCGTCAGCCGCGCCTGGGCGGCCGCCTCCGGCGACCCCGACGCCGACGCCGCGGACTGCGCCAAGGCCGTCGAATCCGGCGACGCGCGCGCCCGGGAGGTGTGGCTGGCCGCCGTCGGCGCCCTCGCCGACGGGCTGGTCACCGCCATCACCCTGCTGGACCCGAGCACTCTGATCATCGGTGGCGGGCTCGCCGAGGCCGGGGAAACCTTGTTCACACCACTACGGACGGCCGTGGAGGAGCGCGTGACGTTCCAGCGGCTCCCCCACATCGTCCCGGCGGCCCTCGGGGACACCGCCGGATGCCTGGGCGCAGGGCTGCTCGCCTGGGACCTACTCGCCACGGAGGTACCTGCCTGATGTCCGGAAGCGCGCACAGCACTGTTCTCTCCGGCGCCAGGGTCGTGCTGCCCACCGGAACCGTGGCGGGCGGACGGGTCATCGTCGACGGCGACCGCATCGCCGGCAGTGCCCGGGAGGACGTGCGGGTCGTGGACCTGTCCGGGCACTGGATCGTCCCCGGCTTCGTCGACATGCACAACCACGGCGGCGGCGGCGCCTCGTTCACCTCCGGCACCGCCGAGGAGGTCCTGACGGGCGTCCGCACCCACCGCGAGCACGGGACCACCACCCTGGTCGCCTCCACCGTCACCGGGGACCTGGACGAACTGGCCAGGCGGGCCGGGCTGCTGGCCGAACTGACCCAGCAGGGCGAGATCGCGGGCATCCACTTCGAGGGGCCGTTCATCAACGCCTGCCGCAAGGGCGCGCACAAGGAGGAGCTGCTGCGCGACCCCGACCCGGCCGAGGTCCGCAAGCTCGTCGACGCCGCGCACGGCGCCGCCCGGATGTTCACGCTCGCGACCGAACTGCCGGGCGGCCTGGACTCCGTACGGCTGCTGGCCGAGCACGGGGTCATCGCCGCGGTCGGCCACACGGACTCCACGTACGACCAGACGCGCCAGGCCATCGACGCGGGCGCGACCGTGGCCACCCACCTCTTCAACGCGATGCCCGGCCTCGCGCACCGCGCCCCCGGCCCGATCGCGGCGCTGCTGGAGGACGAGCGGGTCACCGTCGAGCTGATCAACGACGGCACGCACCTGCACCCCGCCATGCTGGAGCTGGCGTTCCACCACGCGGGCGCGCACCGGGTCGCGCTGATCACCGACGCGATGGACGCGGCCGGCTTCGGCGACGGGACCTACCACCTCGGCCCGCTGGAGGTCGAGGTCAAGGAGGGCGTGGCCCGCCTCGTCGAGGGCGGCTCCATCGCCGGTTCGACCCTGACCCTGGACACCGCCTTCAAGCGCTCGGTCACCCTGGACGAGCTGCCGGTGGAGTCCGTGGTCCAGGCGATCTCCGCCAACCCGGCCAAACTGCTCGGCCTGTACGACGAGATCGGCTCGCTGGAGCCCGGCAAGTACGCGGACCTGGTCGTCCTGGACGCCGGGTTCGACCTCAAGGGCGTCATGCGGCGCGGCGAATGGATCGTCAGCCCGGCCCCCGGGGACGGTTCCTGACGGCCAACCGGCTGTACGGAGGAAGGCGGTCGCCCCCAGGACTGGGCCGACCGCCTTCTCTTTGGCATGATCCCGGCAGCAACAGACCCGGGGGTGCCCATGATCCTGACCGTGACGCTCAACACCGCGCTCGACGTGACCTACCGCGTGCCGCGGCTGCTCCCGCACGCCTCGCACCGGGTCGCCGCGGTCTCCGAGCGCCCCGGCGGCAAGGGGATCAACGTGGCCCGCGTCCTGGCCGCCCTCGGCCACGAGGTGACGGCCACCGGTTTCGCGGGCGGCCCGGTCGGTGATGTCGTACGGGAGCTGCTCGCGCAGTCCCCGGGCGTGGTGGACGCCCTGGTCCCCTGCTCGGGCACCACGCGCCGCACGCTGGCCGTGGCCGACGACGCCTCCGGCGACACCACGCAGTTCAACGAGCCGGGCCCGCTGATCACGCCCGCGGAGTGGGCGGGCTTCCTGGCCCGTTACGAGGCCCTGCTGGCCGCAGCCCGCGCCGTGGCCCTGTGCGGGAGCCTGCCGCCCGGCGTGCCGGTGGGCGCGTACGCGGTGCTCGTACGGGCCGCCCGCGCGGCCGGGATCCCGGTCCTCCTGGACACCAGCGGCGAGGCCCTGCGCCGCGGGGTCGCCGCCCGCCCCGAGATGATCAAGCCGAACGCCGCCGAGCTGGCCGAGCTGACCGGATCGCGCGAACCGCTCCCCGCCACCCGCGACGCCCGCCGCAGGGGCGCCCACGCGGTGATCACCTCGCTCGGCCCGGCCGGACTGCTGGCGGCCACCCCCGAGGGCACCTGGCAGGCCGCCCCGCCGCGCGCCCTGACCGGCAACCCCACCGGGGCCGGCGACTCCGCGGTGGCGGGCCTGCTGTCGGGCCTGACGGAGGGCCTGGACTGGCCCGAGCGCCTCGCCCGCGCGGTCGCCCTCTCGGCGGCCACGGTCCACGCCCCGGCGGCGGGAGAGTTCGACCCCCGCACCTACGAGGAGGTACGGGGGTCGGTGAAGGTGACGGCGGCCGGCTAGGGCCTCACCGCCTCACCCCTTTTCGAGCCAGAGCTGGTCGAGGTTCACGTCGCACTGGTTGCCGGCCTCGCACGAGATCCTGATCGTGTTCGAGCCCTGCTTGAGCTGCACGAGCGAGTACGTGTTGGTCCAGCCCTTGGCCCAGTCGCCCTCGGCGGCCTTCGAGAAGTTCTTCATGTTGATCGGCCGGGTCTGAACCTCGCCGTTGATGGTCAGCGTGGTGTTGGCGTCCTTGCCCGGCACCCCGTAGGTCATCTTCAGCTTGTACTGGCCCGCCTTGGGGACTTCCAGCGTCCATGTGGCCGCCGCACCGAGCTGGTTCAGGCCGCCCACGTACTGGCCGCCCGAACTCTTGGCGCCCGGCACCGTGTTCTGCAGCAGCGCACCGCCCGTGAGGGACATGCCCGCGCCGGAGAAGTCGGCCTTCGGCAGCTCCGCCTCCGTCGGCTGCGGGGAATCGCTCGGGGCCGGGGACGAGGGGTTCTGCGGGGCGGCCGACTGCTGGTTGCCGCCCGCGTTGTCGCCCTTCTTGTCCTTGTCCTTGTCCTTGTCGCCGAAGGCGACGGCCGCGCCGATGCCGATCACGACCGCGCCGACCACCGCGACGGCCGCGATGAGCAGGCCCTTGCGGCTGGAGGCGCCACCGCCGCCGTGGCCACCGTGGCCGCCGGAGGGCGAGATCGTCTGCGTCTGGTGCTGCGGGGACTGCTGCTGCGGCGGAACGCCGTAGCCGCCCGCCTGGAGCGCCTCAGGGGCCTGGTACTGCGCCTGGTAGGGCGGCTGCTGCGCGGGCACCTGGCCGCGCTGGGCGCCGGCGTTCCTGCGCTCGCCGACCGTCCGCACCTGGTGGTGGGAGGTACGGGGAACACCGGGCTGCGCGCCGGAAGGACCGCCTGCCGCGGGCCCCGGGTAGCCGTATCCACCGCCCGACGTGGGCGGGGCGGCTCCGGCCTCCTGGCCGTCCGCGTAGAGATAGCCGAACGGATCGTCATCCTCGGGCTTGTTCGCCCCACCGTGCGGGCCGTTGTTCGCGGGCGTCGTCATCGCAGGTCACTCCTTTCGACCCCCGGGAGCCTACCCCGAACAGGTGCGCCCACGGGCGCCCGATCGCCTCAGCCGGCCCGGCGGTGCGCCTTGGAGCGGGACCTCTTCTCGATGTACATCCGCTGATCGGCCGAGCGCAGCACCTCGTCCGCCGACATGCCGCAGCTGGCCCAGCCGATGCCGAAACTGGCTCCGACACGCACCGCACGGCCGTCGACCCGGATCGGCGGGATGATCGCGTTGCGCAGCCGGACGGCGAGATCGGCGGCGTCCGCCGCGCCCAGCCCGTCGGCGAGGACGACGAATTCGTCACCACCCAGCCGAGCGACGGTGTCACCGTCCCTGACGCCCGTCGTGAGCCGTCGGGCCACCTCGATCAGGACCGCGTCACCCGTGTGGTGCCCGAACCGGTCGTTGATCGACTTGAAGCCGTCGAGGTCGCAGAAGAGCACCGCGAGCCCCTTCGTCCCGTCGTCGATGTCCGTCGTCGGCGCCACGGTGTGCACGTGGTGGTCGTACGGGCCGTCCGCCTGGGCGGGCAGCGTCCCGGCGTACTCCAAGGGCTCGGACCCCGTGAACCGGTCGGGGCCGTCGGCCTGAAAGCGGTGCTCACCGGCACCACCCGCCTCGCCCCGTACCTCGTAGCCGTCGCTGTGCCCTGCGTGCGCCCCGCGCCCCTCGTAGGCCGCGTCCAGGGCCTCCACGGCGGTGGCCCGCACCGACTGGGGCCTGCGGCACAGCCGCGCGCCGAGCCGGGACCGCAGCTCGGCGCCGTTGGGCAGGCCGGTCAGCGAGTCGTGGCTGGCGCGGTGGGCGAGCTGGAGCTCGTGCCGCTTGCGCTCCTCGATGTCCTCGACGTGCGTGAGCAGGAACCGCGGGCCGTCGGCGGCGTCGGCGACGACCGAGTTGCGCAGGGAGACCCATACGTACGTGCCGTCGCGCCGGCCCAGGCGCAGCTCGGCGCGGCCGCCCTCGGCAGAGGTCCGCAGCAGGGTGCCGATGTCCTCGGGGTGCACCAGGTCGGAGAAGGAGTAGCGGCGCAGGACCGACGCCGGGCGGCCCAGCAGCCGGCACAGCGCGTCGTTGGTCCGCAGCAGCCGGCCGTGCTGGTCCCCGCCCATCTCGGCGATGGCCATGCCGCTGGGCGCGTACTCGAAGGCCTGGCGGAACGACTCTTCACTGGCCCGCAGTGCCTGCTGCTCGCGCTCCAGCCGGACCAGGGCGCGCTGCATGTTCGCGCGGAGCCGCGCATTGCTGATCGCAATCGCCGCCTGGAAGGCGTACATCTGGAGCGCCTCGCGGCCCCAGGCGCCGGGCCGGCGGCCGTTGCGCGGTCTGTCCACCGAAATGACACCCAGAAGTTCCCCGCCGGACGCATACATCGGCGCATAGAGCCGGTCCTCGGGGTGCCACTCGTCCTCGAAGCGCGGCTCGGGGCCCTCCGTGTGCCACTGGGGGACGTCGTCCTCCATGAGCACCCAGCCCTCGGTGTGCGGGATGAAGCGGAGGCCGTCCCAGTTCTCACCCATCGTCAGACGGCGTTCCCAGGAACCGCGTGAGCCGACGCGGCCGGTGATGAGGGCCTCCGCGGCGGGGTCACCGGCGAAGGCGGCGACGACCAGATCACCGTCGGGGCGTACGAGGTTGACACAGGCGAGCTCGTAGCCGAGGCCCACGACGATGCCGTCCACGACGGTCTGCAGAGTGTCCGCCAGGCTCCTGGCCGTATTGAGCTCGGCCACCACCCGGTGCAGCTGCCGCAGGGTCGCAAGACGGACGTACGGCTCCGACTCGGTCTCCATTGCTCGCTCTCCCCGAGACCTCGACAGCAACTCCAGGTTTGTCATCGGCGTTTCGTTGCGGTGTCCCGTCCACTGAATCACAGTGAGCTGTGCGGCAGGTACACAGGGTCAACAAATCTTGCCCTCTGTGACTCAAGTCACATGGGATGAATAATGGCGTGCTGCTGGCCGTCACCACGGGGAGCGCTCCCTCTGATTTCCGTGAGCAAACGATACGCCGGGGCCTAGGCCGAGGGGCGGGGACGCGACTCGGACCAGGGCCCGATGTGCGCGCGGGAGGGCGGGATTAGCGTTCCATCGTGCTGAAGACGACACCCGTGACCACCGCGCCCCATGCCAGCCCCCATGCTGAGGGGGTGAGCAACGACGAGTTCCGGGCGGCCATGTCCCGGCTGGCGGCGGGCGTGTGTCTGATCACCGCGCATGAGCCCCCCCTGACGGCGCAGACGGCGGACGGCCCGCGCGGCGAGGACGTCGGCATGACGGCGACCGCCTTCATGTCCGTGTCCCTGGATCCGCCCCTGGTGCTGGTGAGCCTGCGCGAGGGCTCCCGGATGGACGACCTGCTCGCGGAGCAGCCGCTGTGGGCGGTCTCGCTCCTCGCCGATCACCAGCTCCAGGTCGCCGGCCGCTTCGCCATGAAGGGCCGGATCAGCGACCGGCTGCTCTTCGCCGACCTGCCCCACGTACGCGGCGAGGTGTCGGGCGCCCCGCTGCTGAGCGGCGCACTGGCCACCCTCGAATGCCGTACGGAGAACCGCGTCGAGGCGGGCGACCACACCCTGGTCATCGGTCGCGTCCTGACCGCCGCCCTGCCCTCCCCGGACGGACAGCCGCTTACGTACTTCCGCGGCCGCTACCGGCACCTGGGCCAGTAGTCCCGCGCAGGGGCGGCGCTACCAATCCCGACCGGTCCGGCCCCGCTTGGTCTCCGCCCGCGCCTTCTTCTCCCGCAGCCGCCGCTCGTTGATCCCCCGCGGGATCTTCGTCGGCCGGCGCGGCTTCGGCGGCGGCGCCGTCGCCTCGGCCAGCAGCGAAGCCAGCCGGACCAGCGCCATCTCCCGGTTGCGGAACTGCGAGCGGTGCTCGGAGGCCCGTACGGTCACCACCCCGTCGACCAGGCGGGAGGCGAGCCGGTCCAGCGCCCGCGCCTTCCACACCTCGGGCAGCGCGTTCGTCGCCGCCAGGTCGAAGAGCAGCTCCACGCGGGAGTCCGAGGTGTTCACGTGCTGGCCGCCCGGTCCGGAGGACCGCGAAAAACGCCAGGCGAGCTCGCCCTCGGGGAGCACGACCGAACCGCGGATGACATAGGGACCAGACATGCCCCCTATGATCCGCGCCCGCCCCCGCCCCGTCACCCTCATTTCCGTCGCCCTGATTTCACACGGGAACCCGCCGGGCCCCTCGTGGCGTTATAGGGGTGAGCGGTAACTTGACCGCCTGTAGGTGCATGTCGGATGAGGAAAGGGACATTCCCATGGCTGTCAGCCTGTCCAAGGGCGGCAACGTCTCGCTCACGAAGGAGGCCCCGGGCCTCGCTGCCGTCACGGTCGGCCTCGGCTGGGACGTCCGTACGACCACCGGCGTCGACTTCGACCTCGACGCGTCGGCCATCGCCGTCAACGCGACGGGCAAGGTCGTCTCCGACGGCCACTTCGTCTTCTTCAACAACAAGTCCACCCCGGACCAGACCATCGTGCACACCGGTGACAACCGCACCGGCGAGGGCGCGGGCGACGACGAGGCCATCAAGGTCAACCTCGCCGGCCTCCCGGCCGACGTGGACAAGATCGTCTTCCCGGTCTCCATCTACGACGCCGAGGCCCGCAGCCAGAACTTCGGCCAGGTCCGCAACGCGTACATCCGCGTCGTGAACCAGGCCGGCGGCGCCGAGATCGCCCGCTACGACCTCTCCGAGGACGCGGCGACCGAGACCGCGATGGTCTTCGGTGAGCTCTACCGCAACGGCGCCGAGTGGAAGTTCCGCGCGGTCGGCCAGGGCTACGCCTCCGGCCTCACCGGCATCGCGCAGGACTTCGGCGTCAACGTCTGAGTCCCGCCCCGCGGCGGACGGCACCGCCGCGGCAAAAGCCCCCTCCCGGCCGGGACGCTGTTGGTTCCGGGGAGGGGGCTTCGCTGTTGTCGACCAGGTGGCTGATGGCCCGTAACGGCTACTTGGGGCGGTCCTTCCCGTACAGCCACACGTCCCAGACCTTCTTCAGGTCGTGCCCGGTCTTCTCCTGGGCGTAGGCGGTGAAGTCGGCCGTACTGGCGTTCCCGTGCCGGTGGTCGGCCGCCCAGCCGCGCAGCAGGGCGAAGAACTTCTCGTCGCCCACCTCCTGGCGGATCCGGTGCAGCACCATCGCACCGCGCGCGTACACCGGCCTCGCGGAGATGTCCTCGGGCCCGGGCGGGGCGGCCGGCGGGAAGGCGTCCCAGCCGGGGCCGGCGTCCTCGTCGACGTCCGTGTCGCCGGCCAGGAACGCGTCGAACTCCTGCTGCGCGGTGGTACCGCCGTGGTCCTCGGCCCACAGCCACTCCGCGTACGTCGCGAAGCCCTCGTTGAGCCACATGTCCTTCCAGGACTTCGGCGACACCGAGTTGCCGAACCACTGGTGGGCGAGCTCGTGCACCAGGGTCTCCTCGTCGGTCGCGCCGGGGAAGACGGGCTTGGTCTGGGTCTCCAGCGCATAGCCGAGGGTCCCGTTGGGCAGAACGACCGCCCCCGCCGTACCGAAGGGGTACGGGCCGAACCGGCCGGCGCCCCACTCGACCATCTCCGGCAGCCGCGCGAGGACCTTCCCGCTCGCCGCCGCCTCATCGGGCGCCACCGCGTTGTACAGCGCGATCCCCGACGGGGTCCGCCCGGTCGCCACCCGGTACCTGCCGACGACGGCCGTCGCCAGATAGCTCGCCATCGGCTCCGGGTTGTGCCACGCGAACACGGTCCGCCCGTCGGCGTCGGTGGTCCGCGAGCGCAATTCGCCGTTCGACACGGCCTCGTAGCCCTGCGGCACCGTGATCGTGATGTCGTACGCGGCCTTGTCGCTGGGGTGGTGGTTGCCCGGGAACCAGGTCATCGAACCCACCGGCTCGCCGACGCCCACCGCGCCGTCGTCCGTGGTGATCCACCCCTCCTCGGCACCGTCGGCGTCGGTGTGGGCCTTCGGCCTGCCGGAGTACTCGACCTCCGTGACGAAGACCTCGCCCTTGTCCAGGTCCTCGGCCGGGCGCACGGTCAGCTCGTTGCCGGTCCGGTTGTACCGGGCCCCGGCGCCCTGCACGGTCACGCCCTCGACGTTCAGGCCGCTGAGGTCGAGGTTGAAGGAGCTGAGCCCCTGCTCGGCGCGGGCAGTGATCACCGCCGTACCGTGCAGCCGGCCGTCGGCGGGGTCGTAGTCCAGGTCCAGCCCGTAGTGCTCGACCTGGTAACCGCCGTTGCCTGCCTTGGGGAAGTACGGGTCGCGCAGCCCGGACGCACCCGGCCGCCCCTGCACGGTGCCGCCCTTACACCCCGTGGTGAGGGCGAGCAGGGCGGCTACGGCGAGGGCGGCGAGGCGGGGAAGAGCGCGGTGTTCCACGCACTCGATCTTAGGCTGGCGGGGTCCTGGACTACTTGGCGAGGGCGTCGACGCCGGCCTTGGCGAACTTCTCGTCCAGGTCGCCGCTCGGGGCGCCGGCCACGCCGATACCGGCGACCGGGGCGCCGCCCGCCTGCACCGGGGCGCCGCCGCCGAGGAAGAGGGTGCCGGGGATGTCCTTCAGGTTCGGGGTCTGGGCGAGGCGGCCCACGAGCACCGAGGTCGGGGCGTTCCAGGACACGGCGGTGAAGGCCTTGCGCTGCGCCGACTCGTAGGACTGCGGGCCCGCGCCGTCGCCGCGGAGGGTGACGATGGTGTTGCCGTTGCGGTCCACGACCGCGACCGTCACCTTCTGGTTCTCGCTCTGGGCGGCCTGGAGCGCGGCCTGCGCGGCGCGGGTGGCGGCGTCGACGGTGAGGTGCGTCGAGGTGGTGAAGTTCTTGTCGCCCGGCTCGTCCTTCTTCGCGGAGGCGGCGGCCGGAGCGGCGGGGGTGGCGCTGGCGCTGACGGCGCCGAAGGTCCCGGCGCCGAGCGCGACGACGAGGGCGGTACCGGTGAGGACGCGGGTGCGGGTGTTCATCTCTGCTCCTGAGGACGGTGACGCGGTGACTGGTACAAGCCTGTCCCCGGACCCCCCGCCACCCCGTCGACGTACCGGCTCCCACCGGCTGCCGCAGCGGCTGACCCGGGGGTCATCCGATCGGTCGATGCGCATCGCCGCCACGACCGTATTGGCTGGTCACGCCGGACGGACCGGCCCCGCCGGTCCGTCCGGCCCCGCCCAAGACGGAGCCCGGGCAACGGCGCCGCGGGCGAGAATGGACGTACGCCCCCATCCCAGGAGCCCCCGGTGAGTCACCCCGCGCGCAAGCCAGACACCCGCACGCTGGCCACGGTCGCGCACACCGCGTTCTTCCTGCTCCTCGGCGCCTCGCTGGCCCGTTTCCTCCTCCACCACCCCGGCGAACCCCGCACGCCGTGGGTCATCGCCCTCAGCACCACCCTGGCCCTCCTGTACGTACTCGGCCCGGCGGTCGGCGCCGCCCCCACCGCACGGCGGACCCTCTGGCTCGGGCTGATCGTCGGCACCTGGGTGGTCCTGGTCGTGCTCGCGCCGAGCTTCGCCTGGTGCGCCGTACCGCTCTTCTTCACCGCCCTGCGCACGCTCCCGTCGCGCGCCGCGATCGTCCTAGTCGCCCTCCTCACCGGCTTCGTGGTGATCGCCCAGCTGAAGCTGGCCGGGTCCTTCGACCCCAACCTCCTCCTCGCCCCGCCCGCCGTCGCCGCCCTCGCCACCGCCGTCTTCGTGCACATGGAGCGCCAGACCCAGGCCCAGCGCGCACTGATCGACGACCTGATCCGCACCCGCCGGGAGCTGGCCGCCACCGAACGCCGTGAAGGCACGCTCGCCGAACGCCAGCGGCTTTCCATGGAGATCCACGACACCCTCGCCCAGAACCTCTCCAGCCAGCAGATGCTCCTCCAGGCCGCCGACCGCACCTGGGACACGGACCCCGCCACGGCCCGCGCGCACGTCCGTACCGCCACCGGCATCGCCGCCCGCGGCCTCGCCGAGGCCCGCCGCCTGGTCCACGACCTGGCCCCGGCCGAACTCGCGGACGGCACCGGCCTCGCCGACGCCCTGCGCGCCCTGGACGCCGGCCCGGACATCGAGGTCCGCTTCCACCTCGAAGGCACCCCGGCCGCACTCCCCGACCGGGTCCAGTCCGCCCTGCTGCGCATAGCCCAGGGCGCGCTGGCCAACGTCCGCGAACACTCCGGCGCCCGGGCGGCCGCGCTCACCCTGAGCTTCCTCGGCGACCAGGTGGTCCTGGACATCGCCGACGACGGCCACGGCTTCACACCGACCCGGGGCGAAGCCGGGGACCGCGGCCACGGCCTCCCCGCCATGCGCGCCCGCGTACGCCAGCTCGGCGGCACCCTGACCGTCGAATCCACGCCGGGCGAGGGCACCGTCCTCTCCGCGGCCGTCCCCCTGGAGCCCACCGGATGACGACGATCCTGCTCTGCGACGACCACGTGGTGGTCCGCGCCGGACTCCTGGCCCTCCTCGGCAGCGAGCCCGACATCGAGGTCCTCGGCGAGGCGGGCAGCGGCGAGGAGGCCGTCGCCCTGGCCGCCAAGCTCCGCCCCGACGTGGTCCTCATGGACCTCCAGCTCGGCGAGGGCATCGACGGGGTCGAGGCCACCCGCCGCATCACCGCCCTCCCCAGGCCCCCGCACGTACTGGTCCTCACCACCTACGACACGGACGCCGACATCACCCGCGCCATCGGCGCGGGCGCGACCGGTTACCTCCTCAAGGCGGAACGCCCCGAGGAGCTCTTCGCCGCCATCCACTCGGCGGCCCAGGGCCGGACCACCCTCTCCCCGCCCGTGGCCAGCCGCGTCATGGCCCACATGCGCGGCACCCGCCCCACCCTGACCGACCGCGAACTGGACATCCTCGGCCAGCTGGCCCGCGGCCTCGGCAACCGCGACATCGCCCGCGCCCTCTTCATCAGCGAGGCCACCGTCAAGACCCACCTGGGCCGCATCTACGACAAGCTCGGCGTGGACACCCGCGCGGGCGCCGTCGCGGTGGCCAAGGAACAGCGCCTGCTGCCCTGACCGGCGGGGGGGCACCATGGGTCGGGACACGCCCGTACCCGTGACACCATCGGGTACGTGCTCGACATCGGCTACTCCCTCTCCCGGCGCTTCCCCGACCCCCCGCAGACCGACTACCGCTCGGCGGACGTCCACACCCTGCGTCACGACCTGTTCTGCGGGGACGTCTACCTCGCCGACACCAACACGGACCGGGAAGTGTCCACAGCCTGGGGATGGGTGCCCGTACTGGACTTCGCCTGGGCCCTGTGCGACATCGTCGAGCAGCTCGACCAGGACCCGCGCGGCAGCCGCTCCGCCAACCGCCAGTACGCCGAAATCGACTTCACCGAGTCCACCGACCGGATGCTCTTCGAGCGCCGCTTCGGCTGGGTCGACGTCGAGGCCGACTGGATGCCGGGCGACGAGGAGCCGCTGACCTTCAGCCACCGCCTGCTGCGCCGCGAGGCCCGCGACTTCCTGCACGACCTCATCGCCGACCTCGTCGACATGCACGACGCCCTCGCCGACAACCCCGCCATCTGGATGCTCCAGTCCCGCTTCCCCCGCGTCCCGGCCTGACGCCCTGCGGCCCCGCTACGCGATCACCCGCACCCCCAGCTGCGCCGCCATCGCCGGGGCCAGCTCGAACAGCTGCCCCGGGCTGATCACGGCCCCGGCCAGCGCCTCCACCCCCCGGGCGATCTCCAGCACACCCGCGGCCCGCAGATCCACGTCCGTCATCCGCACTCCGCTGAAGTCGACCCCCCGCAGCGTGCAGTCCCGGAACTCCACCCGCTCCAGCACCGCGCCCGCGAAGTCGGGCTCCACTAGCACGCACCCCTCGAAGACCACGTCGCGCAGCCGCGCCTCCCGCAGGTTCAGGTAGTCGATCTTGCCGCCCCGGACCACCACCCGCTCCAGCACCGCCCCGTGCAGCTGCACCCCGCCCAGCCGCGCGTCCAGCAGCTCCACGTCCCGCAGCGAAGCCCCGGACAGGTCGGTCCCCACCCCCCGGACCCCCTCCAGCACCGAGTCCAGGATCCGCGCCTTCGCCAGCCCCGCCTCGTCCAGCGCGCACCTGCGCACCGCGCAGTCCATGAACCGGGCCCCGACCCCCTCCTGCCCCGCCAGGTCCAGATCCGCGAACTCCAGCCCGTCGTAGTCCCCGTCGGGCTCCAGCCCGTCCCCCTCCCACACCGCCAGCTCCGGCAACCGCACCTCCGGCCGCCGCGCCGACTTCACCGTCTCCTGCTGCCCTTTGCGCGCCATGCCCCCATCGTGGCGCAGCCCACTGACAAGGCCCGGAAAGACCTGCAGCACTGGCAGTAGCGGCAGCACCTTGACCTCAACCACGGTCGAGGTCCAAGGCTTGCGCCATGGACACCACAGACACCATGAACGCCGTCCGCCTGCACGCCTTCGGCCCCGCCGAGAACCTCACGTACGAGGCCGTCCCCACCCCCGTCCCGGCCCCCGGCCAGGTCCGCATCGCCGTGGCCGCCGCCGGTGTCCACCTCCTCGACACCACCCTCCGCCAGGGCATCCAAGGGCCCGCCCCCGCCCTCCCCGAGCTGCCCACGACCCCGGGCCGCGAGGTCGCCGGCACCGTCGACGCCCTCGGCCCCGGCACCGACCCCGCCTGGCTCGGCCGCAGCGTCGTCGTCCACCTCGGCTTCGCACCCGGCGGCTACGCCGAGTACGCCGTCGCCGACGCCGACCGCCTGCACCCCGTACCGCCCGGCCTCGACGCCGCCGAGGCCGTCGCCATGATCGGCACCGGCCGCACCACGCTCGGGATCCTCCAGTTCGCCGAACTCGGCCCGCACTCCACCGCCCTGATCCCCGCCGCCGCCGGCGGCATCGGCACCCTGCTCGTCCAGTACGCGAGGAACGCCGGAGCCACCGTCATCGCCCTCGCCGGAGGCCCCGCCAAAACGGCCCTCGCCGCTGCCAACGGCGCCCACCTCGCCCTCGACTACACCGCCCCCGACTGGCCCGACGCCGTACGCGAACACTCCGCCGGCGGCGCCACCGTGCTCTTCGACTCCGTCGGCGGAGCCACCGCCCGCGCCGCCCTCGGCCTCCTCGCCCCCCGCGCCCGCCACCTCGTCTTCGGCTGGTCCGCCGGCCCCCTCGACCTCACCGACGCCGAACGCGCCGGCCTCACCGCCCGCGGCATCACCACCCGAAACGTGCTGGGCCCCGCCATGCTCCAGGCCGTCGGCGCCCCCGACCCCCTCCGCGTCCTGGAGACCCGCGCCCTCGCCGAAGCCGCCGCCGGCCGCCTGCGCCCGGCCGTCCAGCGCCACCCCCTCGCCGAGGCCGCGTCCGCCCACCGCGCCCTGGAGACCCGCGCCACGACCGGCAAGGTGGTCCTGGAGCCCTAGGAAAATCCCTCCCCGCTGCCCGCGCCCAGCTCGGCCAGCGGCCCGTCCGTCAACCGGTACACCGACCACTCGTCCTGCGGCCGCGCGCCCAGGGCCTCGTAGAACGCGATCGTCGGCGCGTTCCAGTCCAGCACCGACCACTCCAGGCGCCCGTAGCCGCGCTCCACGCAGATCCGCGCCAACTCCCGCAGCAGCGCCTTCCCGTAACCGCCTCCGCGCGCACCCGGCCGCACGTACAGGTCCTCCAGATAGATCCCGTGCACCCCGCGCCACGTCGAGAAGCTGAGGAACCACACCGCGAATCCGACGACCTCCCCCTCGGGCGACTCCGCGATGTGCGCGAACGCCGCGGGCCGCTCCCCGAACAGCGCCTCGCGCAGCTGCTCCTCGGTCGCCCGGGCCTCGTGCGGCACCTTCTCGTAGTCCGCGAGCTCACGGATCATCTCGCGAATGGCAGGAACATCGGTGACTTGAGCGCTACGGATCATCCCCGCACCCTAGAGCCGGCCGCCGGACCCCGCCCCAGCAGCACCTCGGCCAGGGCCAGTTGCTGCTCCTGGAGCCGCAACTCGCCGTCCTCCACGTCCCACAGGCAGTTCTGCAGCACCCGCCCCAGGGTCCACGCCCGCGCCCGTTCACGGTCCAGGCCCAGCACCTGCGTCATCAGGTCGAACCGCCACCGCACCTCGTCCACCGCGAAGTTGTCGGCGATGGCCGGCAGCAGATCGAAGCCCGGATCCCCGGCCAGCGGCTTCGGATCGATCGCCAGCCACTCCTCCCGACCGCCGTCGGCGCCGCCGCCCAACACGTTGTCGTAGTGCAGGTCCCAGTGCAGCAACCGGTCCCCGGGCTCCCCCACCACCTCGGCCACCGCCGCCGCGCAGTCCCGCACCACCCGCCGGTCCCGTACGTC
This sequence comes from Streptomyces sp. NPDC006463, assembly GCF_042870715.1. NCBI lineage: Bacteria > Bacillati > Actinomycetota > Actinomycetes > Kitasatosporales > Streptomycetaceae > Streptomyces > Streptomyces sp. NPDC006463. The sequence continues at coordinate 120,991 of NZ_JBIAHP010000014.1, forward strand.
GTCCAGCCGCGCCAGCGCCCCCGGCACCGCCTCCAGCATCCCGGCGGCCATCCCGCCGAGCCCGCGCAGCCCCACCGGAGCCGGCACCGCCGTCAGCCGGGCCAGCAGCTCCGCGACCACTTGGACCGCCCGCCGGGAATCCCGCTCCGCGACCGCCGACAGGTGCCGCCCCTCGTCGAGCCGCTCCAGCAGCATCGCCCCGGTCGCCTCGTCGTGCTCCAGCAGCCGTACGGCGCCCTCCCCGCGCCACGCGCGCAGCGCGACCGGCTCCCCCGCGCTCTCCTCGTCGACCAGTTGCAGCTTCAGCGCGGCCGGCGTGCCGTCCGGGCGCTCCACCGGCAGCACCAGAGCGGTCACCCCGTGCATCCCCGGCCCCGTGCGCCGCAGCTCCCACCGCTCCAGGAACCGGGCCGCCAGCGCGGGCAACCCGGCGATGAACTCCCGCCCCGCCGCCCCGTTGAACCTGGCCTGCGCATCGGCCAGGGCCTCCGGTACCTCCACCACGTCCGCCATGTCCGCCATGCCCCCGAGGCTACGACGGCCGCCTGCGGCGTCCGGGCGAAAGGCTCCGCGCCGACCCGCACCGCGGGCCGCCATGAACCGAACCCCTCACCCAAAACGCAACAAAACCCCCACCACCCTACGGCCCCCGCCACCCCTCCCACATCCGCCATCCGGCCTGGAAACACACCCCGAAGCACGACAACCAGTCCCTGGACACCCGTCCGAAACGGGGTGTAGCAACTCCCCCATGACGATCAACGGCGGCATCTCCTTCTGGTACGCGACCGACCACACCACCCCGGCCGCCCCACCCCGCTCACCCCTCACCGCCGACGCCACGGCCGACGTCGTCATCGTGGGCGGCGGCTACACCGGCCTGTGGACCGCCTACTACCTCAAGGCGTCCGCGCCCGACCTCCGCGTCACCGTCCTGGAGCAGAAGTTCTGCGGCTACGGGGCCTCCGGCCGCAACGGCGGCTGGCTCTACAACGGCATCGCCGGCCGCGACCGCTACGCCGCGCTCCACGGACACCAGGCCGCCCTCCGCCTCCAGCGCGCCATGAACGACACCGTCACCGAGGTCATCGACATCGCCGCCAAGGAAGGCATCGACGCCGACATCCACCGCGGCGGCGTCCTCGAAGTCGCCCGCACCCCCGCCCAGCTCACCCGCCTCAAAGCGTTCCACGCCGCCGAACTCTCCTTCGGCGAGAGCGACCGCGAGCTCTACGACGCCACCGACACCCGCGCCCGCATCGACATCGCCGACGCCGTCGGCTCCACCTGGACCCCGCACGGCGCCCGCATCCACCCCCTGAAGCTGGTCAAGGGCCTGGCCGCGGCCTGCGAACGCATGGGCGTGGTGATCCACGAGTCCACCCCGGTCACGGAGATCGCCCCCCGGAAGGCGGTCACCCCGTACGGGACGGTCCGCGCCCCGTACGTCCTGCGCTGCACCGAGGGGTTCACCGCCGCCCTCAAGGGCCAGAAGCGCTCGTGGCTCCCCATGAACTCCTCGATGATCGTGACGGCCCCGATCCCGGAGTCGACCTGGAATCAGCTGGCCTGGTCGGACCCGGCGCTCCTGGGCGACATGGCCCACGCCTACATGTACGCCCAGCGCACCGCCGACGGCCGCATCGCGATCGGCGGCCGCGGGGTCCCGTACCGCTTCGGCTCCCGCACGGACAATGACGGCCGCACCCAGTCGGCCACCATCGACTCCCTGCGCGACCTCCTCTTCTCCTTCTTCCCGGCCCTCACCGGCACGGAGATCACCCACGCGTGGTCGGGCGTCCTCGGCGTCCCGCGCGACTGGTGCGCCACCGTCACCCTGGACGCCACCACGGGCCTGGGCTGGGCGGGCGGCTACGTCGGCTCGGGCGTGGCCACCACCAACCTCGCCGGCCGGACCCTGCGCGACCTGGTCCTCGGCGACTCCACGGACCTGACCACCCTCCCGTGGGTGGGCCACCGCGTCCGCCGCTGGGAGCCGGAACCCTTCCGCTGGCTCGGCGTCCAGGCCCTCTACGCCGCCTACCGCGAGGCGGACCGCCGCGAGACCGCGACCCACCGCCCGACGACAACCCCCCTGGCCCGCCTGGCGGACCGCGTCTCGGGCCGCCACTGACCGACGGAAAAGGCCCCGGGTGAACACCCGGGGCCTTTCCGCTTCCGCATGGAGCCCCCTGTCGGATTCGAACCGACGACCTACGCATTACAAGTGCGTTGCTCTGGCCGGACTGAGCTAAGGAGGCACAACACCGCCCGCAAATGTACTGCGAGCGAAGCCGCCATCACTCTACACAGGGCCCGATTCCCCGAGCCATCGCATTGAAGCCGCACCCGGAACCACCCACGCGCACGTTCGCCGGACGGACTGGTGTACCGCTGACGGCGCTCAGAAACCCACCGGGTACCCGGTCGCCTCCGCCGCCTCCGCCGCCGCGGCGAGGTCCGCGTGCGGGTTCAGGGTCTTGACCACGGTCTCCGTGAGGGGGCTCAGGGCGAAGACGTGGCGGACCGCGTCGAGGTCGACGTCCCGCTCGTAGTAGCCCTCGGCGAAGTCCACGTACGCCTCCGGGGTGCCGGCCGCCAGGACGCGGAAGAGGTGGCCCGTACCGTCGTCCGTGTCCGCGGGGATCTCCACCGGCCCCGCCCGCCAGGCCGTGTCGGAAGCCTCCCGCCAGAACACCACCGTGGCCACCTGCACGTCGTCGTCGCAGAAGGCCGTCTCCGCGAGCAGCGGCCGGAAGACCTCCGGCAGGGTGTCCACGAGACCGGGCCACAGGGCCATGTCCTCGTTCGTGTAAGGGCTCATCCAGGACTCGTGGTCGAAGCCGCGCCCGAAGACCCCGTCGGGCGTGAAGAGGATCGCGTACTCGTCACCCGCGCCGTTGTCCATCAGCGCGGCCGCGGTATCCGGACCCCACGCGGGGTCGTAGTCGAAGTAGCTCCCGCCCCGGCCGCCCATCAGCACGTCCAGGGCCGCCAGCGCCCGGCAGCGGTCACGCAGGACCGCGACGTCGGGGAGTACCCGGATCAGTTCGTGGACGTCGCGGGGGCGGTGTGTGCCGTTCATGCCGGCCATCCAAGCATTCGGGTCCGACAGATCGCACAGAGTCCGAAGTCACGTCGGTGCGGGTGCTGACAGGAGGCGGATCGGCGGGTAGCGTCAGGCGGAAGTCCATCTAGTGGACTAGACCCATTCTTCCTTCCACTCGGATCGTCCGGCACGTTCCTGCCGGTAGAAGGGATTCATCACCATGGCTTCTGTCACTTTCGACAAGGCGACCCGGCTGTACCCCGGCGGCGACAAGCCCGCCGTCGACCAGCTGGAGCTGGAGATCGAGGACGGCGAGTTCCTCGTCCTCGTCGGTCCGTCCGGCTGCGGCAAGTCCACCTCGCTGCGCATGCTCGCCGGCCTGGAGGACGTCAACGGCGGCGCCATCCGCATCGGCGACCGCGACGTCACGCACCTGCCGCCCAAGGACCGGGACATCGCGATGGTGTTCCAGAACTACGCGCTCTACCCGCACATGTCCGTCGCCGACAACATGGGCTTCGCGCTCAAGATCGCCGGTGAGGACAAGGCCACCATTCGCAAGAAGGTGGAGGACGCGGCGAAGATGCTGGACCTCACCCAGTACCTCGACCGCAAGCCGAAGGCGCTCTCCGGCGGTCAGCGCCAGCGCGTCGCCATGGGCCGCGCCATCGTGCGCAAGCCGCAGGTGTTCCTCATGGACGAGCCGCTGTCGAACCTCGACGCCAAGCTCCGCGTCTCCACCCGTACGCAGATCGCGGCGCTCCAGCGCGACCTCGGCATCACCACCGTCTACGTCACCCACGACCAGGTCGAGGCCATGACCATGGGCGACCGCGTGGCCGTGCTCAAGGACGGGCTGCTCCAGCAGGTCGACACCCCGCGCAACATGTACGACCGCCCGGCGAACCTGTTCGTCGCGGGCTTCATCGGCTCCCCGGCCATGAACCTGGTCGAGGTCCCGATCACCGACGGCGGTGTGAAGTTCGGCGACAGCGTGGTCCCGGTGTCGCGCGAGGCGCTGTCGGCCGCGGCCGACGCGGGCGACCGTACCGTCACGGTGGGCGTGCGCCCGGAGCACTTCGACATCGCCGAGTCCGGCGGTCTGACGATCGTCGTGAACGTGGTCGAGGAGCTCGGCGCCGACGGCTACGTGTACGGATCGGCTGCCTCGGCCGAGGGTTCGCAGGACCTCGTGGTCCGCGTGGGCGGCCGCCAGGTGCCCGAGAAGGGTTCGAACCTGCACGTGGTGCCGCGGGCCGGCGAGATCCACGTGTTCTCGACCTCCTCCGGCGAGCGGCTCTCCGGCTGACACCGCCCGGACGGTGAAACGGTGGGAAGGGGCGTTCCGTCGGACGGGACGCCCCTTTCCGTGTCGCGCGGCCGCCGTGCGGAACTCCGGCAGACCGGGCCATTCGGCCCCACCCGTCAACCCTTAATTCGAAAAGCCACGTCGAACCATCCCCCATCAGGGTGACCAATTGTCGCCGGTTCTTCACCGAGCGCTACTCTCGCCCTCGTGACCCACACTGCCCGCCGTATCGGCCGTTCCCTCGCCCTGGTCCTGCCCGTCGTCCTGGTCCTGTCCGGGACCCTCGCGGTCACGATGGTTCCCTGGGCGGACACTTCGTCTTCCCAGATCCTCACCGCCGCCGCCGAGGACGTCTCCGTCCCCGCCAAGCCGCGCGCGGCGCACGACCTGCTGCGCGACAAGCTCGTCGGCGAGATCCAGCAGGGGCAGGAGCCGGGTGACGTCCTGACCCACCTCCAGCAGGAGGTGGACAAGCGGCCGTCGCTGGCCCAGCACTGCGTGGGGATCGCGCGGGCATTGGGGCGGGCGGCCGTGGACGCGTACGGTCCGACGAAGGCCCAGTCCTTCGCCCGTCCCGTGTGCGACACCGCGTACGCGACCGGCGTCGCCTCCATGGGCTGAGCCGCCGCGTCCCTACGCTGGCCGGCATGACCGACGCCGAACCCGCGCCTCCCGCACGCCGATCCGCCCGCTCCACCCGGTCCGCCTTTCCCGCAGCCGCGTTCCCCGCGGCCCCCTCCCAGGCAGTCGTCCTGGCGGGTGGCCAGGGTTCGCGGCTGCGGCCGTACACGGACGACCGTCCCAAGCCGATGGTCGAGATCCCGGGGACGGGGGTGCCGATCATCGGGCACCAACTGGCCTGGCTGGCCTCGGAAGGGGTCACGGACGCCGTGGTCTCGTGCGGACATCTCGCCGGGGTGCTCCAGGAATGGCTGGCGGAGGCGGTGTTGCCGCTGCGCGTGACGACGGTGGTGGAGGAGGAGCCGCTGGGACGGGGCGGGGGCCTGAAGTACGCGGCGCGCCACCTCCCGCACCCGGACCGGTCCTGGTACGCGACGAACGGGGACATCTGGACCCGTTTCTCGCTGCGCGAGATGGCCGCTTTCCACGCGGAGCGCGGCGCGGTGGCGACGCTCGCGCTGGCCCGGCCGCGGATTCCGTGGGGGGTGGTGGAGACCAACGAGTTCGGGCAGGTGCTGGACTTCATCGAGGCTCCGCCCTCGCCCTATCCGGTCAATGCGGGCGTGTACGTCTTCGGGCCCGAATTCGCCGCGCTGCTCCCGGACTTGGGGGACCACGAGCGGACCACGTTCCCGCGGCTGGCGCGCGAGCGCCGGCTGGCGGGCTTCCCGCTGCCCCAGGGGGCCTACTGGCGGGCGATCGACACGGCGAAGGACCTGACCGAGGCCGCACGGGAGTTGGCGGCGCAGACGGGCCCCTGAGGCCCTCCACAGGCCACGTGCCACATGTCGCACGGCACACACGGAGGGGCCCGGCACGCCGTGCGTGCCGGGCCCCTCCGTCGGTCGAGGCTGCCAGAAGTGATCAGCCGGTGCTCAGCCGATGATTCCGCCGATGAGGCCGGGCTGCCTCGTCGGGGACCCTCCGCTCGTGGACCCCGAGGAAGTGACCGGAGCCTTCGGTGAGCTGGACTGCCGCGGTGTGCTGCGCGGGGTCTGCCGGCTGGTGGTGCCCTTCGACGCGGTGGGCGACTCGGAGCGGGATCCTGCGGTCTCACGGGCGGGGGCGCCGGAAGCGGTCTTGCCGGACTTCGCGGCGGCCGGTTCGGACGGCGTGGCCGAGGGCTGCGGCCCCTTGGACGACGGCTGTTGGGTGGGCTGTTGGGTGGGCTGCTGCCTGGCCGGCGCCTTCGGCAGCGGCCGGCCCGGCAGGTAGTTGCTGGGGGCCTGTCCCGGTCCCGGGACGGTGACCACGGTGGTGGAGCGGACGGCGCCGCCGAGCAGCGAGCCGATGAGCAGGGTGAGCCCGCACACGACGGTGGCCATGACGGCTCCGCGGCGCAGCACGCGCCGACGCAGCCGCCAGACCTCGGAGCGCGGTCCGAGGGTGCGCCAGGCTTCGCCGGCGAGGCGGCCGTCGAGGGAGTAGACCGGCGCGCCCGCGATGATCAGCGGGCTCCAGGCGGCGAGGTAGATGATGTCGGGCGCGTCGTAGGCCGGGACGGTCTTCCAGCTCACCGTCATCAGCAGCGCGGCGGAGAGCAGCGCCCCGAAGCAGGCGGCGAACCGCTGCCACAGGCCGAAGACGGTCAGCACGCCGACGATGACCTGGAGGAACGCCACCGTGAGGCCGGCGCCGACCGGGTGCGCGAGCGCGAAGTCGCGCAGCGGTTCGGCCAGGGCCCAGGGGTGGAGGGTGTGCAGCCAGGTGACCATGGAGCCGCGTTCGCCGCCGTCGAAGTAGACGGGGTCGCACAGCTTGCCCATGCCGGCGTAGATGGAGATGAAGCCGAGGAAGACGCGCAGCGGGAGCAGCACGACGCCGAGGTTCATCCGGCGGCCGGGGTAGTAGGAGGCCTGCGCGCGGGCGTCCGGGCCTGGCCGCCGGGGGTCCGCGCCGGGACGGGTGCCGGGCGGATCGGCGTACGGCAGGTCCCGCACGGGGGGCATCGGGCGCGTCTCGTCGGGGTACCCGTAGGTGCGCTGGCCGATGACGGTCGGCCTGGCCAGGGTGTCCTCGGCGAGGTCGTGGGCCAGGTCGACTCGCGGGATGACCTGGGTGGCGCCGCCGTCGTACTCGTCGTGGCCGCGTACGGCCTGGAGGAGTCCGCCCATGGCCGCGGAGTCGCCCGCCTCCGACCTGCCGCTCCAGACCACGGGCGATCTGCGGCGGGTGGCTCCGGAGGCGGCGACCACGGCGCCGCCCAGGACGGCTGCCCGGCCGGGGGCGTTCGCGGGCTTGGAACGCGCGCTCGGGCTCGGTGCGAGCCGCACGCGGAAGCTGGCGTGGTTGACGATGACCTGTGCGGGGTCGCACGGCACCTTGACCATGCTCAGCGCGGGCTGGTCGTCGAACCCTGACGTTCTGGTGTCCACACTCATCTAACCGAGTGATCAGTGTTTAGGACACTGCCTTGACACCAGGGATGTGTCCGAGACCCGTCAAGATCAAGCCACCCCGCCCAGAACGGGCGGGGTGACACGCACACGGGTCACTTTCCGTGAGCCAAGTGGATCAAGCGGATCGCGCGGAACAGGGCCGGTCAGACCCATCAGGGCGATCCGGGCCGATCCGGACCGATGCGGCCGATCAGACGCGACTGCGGTCCGCACGGCGGCGGGCGGCCTCGTAGAGCACGACGCCGGCGGCGACACCGGCGTTGAGGGACTCGGCACCGCCCGGCATCGGGATGCGGACGAGGTAGTCGCAGTTCTCGCCGACGAGGCGGCCGAGGCCCTTGCCCTCGGAGCCGACGACGATGACGACCGGGCCGCCGAGCGCCTCCAGGTCGCTCACCGAGTGCGTGCCCTCGGCGGCGAGCCCGACGATGGTGATGCCGGCCTTCTTGTAGTCCTGGAGGGCGCGGGTCAGGTTGGTGACGCGGGAGACCGGGGTACGGGCGGCGGTGCCGGCCGAGGTCTTCCAGGCGCCGGCGGTCATGCCGGCGGCGCGGCGCTCGGGGATGACCACGCCGTGGCCGCCGAAGGCGGAGACGGAGCGGACGATCGCGCCGAGGTTGCGCGGGTCGGTGACGCCGTCGAGGGCCACGATCAGCGGGTCGTCGCCTTCGTCGTACGCGGCCGCGGTGAGGTCCTCGGGGTGCGCGTACTCGTACGGCGGGACCTGCAGGACCAGGCCCTGGTGGTTGAGCCCGTTGGTCATGCGGTCGAGCTCGGGGCGCGGGGCTTCCATCAGGTTGATGTTGCCGCGCTCGCCGGCGAGCTGGAGGGCCTCGCGGACGCGCTCGTCGTTGTCGATGAACTGCTGGACGTACAGCGTGGTGGCCGGGACCCCGTCGCGCAGCGCCTCGAAGACCGGGTTGCGGCCGACGACCATCTCGCTGGTGCCCTTGGGGCCGCCGCGACGGGGGGCCGGGCGACGCTTGGCGGCCTGCCTGGCCATGGCGTTGCTGACGCGGAACGCCTTGTGGCCCTTGCGTTCCTCGGCCTTGGGCGTGGGGCCCTTGCCCTCCAGGCCCTTGCGCCGCTGGCCACCGCTGCCGACCGTGGCGCCCTTCTTGTTGGACGTGCGGCGGTTCCTGCGCTGGCTGTTCCCGGCCATGACTTCTACCTGTTTTCGTTGATGCTGCGGTATGTACGTATGAAGAGTGTGCCGCCCGGAGCGCCGGGCGGCACACCAAGTTCAGCTGCGCCGGCTCAGCGGGGGCCGAGCGTCCAGCGCGGGCCCGTCGGGCTGTCCTCGATGACCAGTCCGGACTGCTGGAGCTGGTCGCGGATGGCGTCGGCCGTCGCCCAGTCCTTGCGGGCGCGGGCGGACTCGCGCTGTTCCAGGACGAGGCGCACGAGGGTGTCCACAGCGCCGTGGAGGTCCTCGCCGCGATCGGCCTCGCCGGCCCAGTGCGGGTCGAGCGGGTCCAGGCCGAGGACGGTGAGCATGGCCCGCACCTCGGACAGCCGGGCGATGGCCGCGTCCTTGTCGTCGGCGGCGAGCGCGCTGTTGCCCTGGCGGACGGTGGTGTGGACGATGGCGAGCGCCTGCGGGACGCCCAAGTCGTCGTCCATGGCCTCGGCGAAGGCGGGCGGGACCTCGGCGGCGGGCTCGACGGCCCCGCCGGCCTTCTCGATCACGCGCTGGTAGAAGCCCTCGATGCGGGCGAAGGCGGACTCCGCCTCACGCAGGGCCTCCTCGCTGTACTCGATCATCGAGCGGTAGTGCGGGGTGCCGAGGTAGTAGCGCAGGACGATCGGACGCCACTGCTTGACCATCTCGGAGACGAGGACCGAGTTCCCGAGGGACTTGGACATCTTCTCGCCGGACATGGTGACCCAGGCGTTGTGCACCCAGTACTTCGCGAACTCGTCGCCGAAGGCCTTGGCCTGGGCGATCTCGTTCTCGTGGTGCGGGAAGATCAGGTCGAGTCCGCCGCCGTGGATGTCGAAGGCCTCGCCGAGGTACTTGTGCGCCATGGCCGAGCACTCCAGGTGCCAGCCGGGACGGCCGCGGCCCCAGGGGGTCTCCCAGGAGGGCTCGCCGGGCTTGACGGACTTCCACATGGCGAAGTCGCGGGCGTCCCGCTTGCCCGTCTCGCCGGTGCTCTCCGGCTGGCGGATGTTGTCGAGCTCCTGGCGGGAGAGCGAGAGGTAGTCGGCGTACGACTTCACGTCGAAGTAGACGTTGCCCTCGGACTCGTAGGCGTGGCCGCGCTCGATGAGGCCGCGCATCATCTCGACCATCTCGGTGACGTGGCCGGTGGCGCGCGGCTCGTAGGTGGGCGGGAGGCAGCCGAGGGCGTTGTAGCCGTCGTTGAAGGCGCGCTCGTTCTCGTAGCCGATGGACCACCACGGGCGGCGCTGCTCGGCGGCCTTCGCGATGATCTTGTCGTCGATGTCGGTGACGTTGCGGATGAAGGTGACCTCGTAGCCCCGGTACTCGAACCAGCGGCGCATCATGTCGAAGTTGAGGCCCGACCGGATGTGCCCGATGTGCGGGGCCGCCTGCACCGTGGCGCCGCACAGGTAGATCGAGACACAGCCCGGAGTGAGCGGGGTGAAGTCGCGGATCTGCCGGGCGCTGGTGTCGTACAGGCGAATAGTCACGGCATCCAGGGTAGTGCGCGTATAGCAGTGCCCCGCGACCCTTTGGGGCCCCGGGGCACCTTTGTTGCCGAAGAAGTGCCGCCTCCGGGCGTTTTCAGGCCTGGTTCGTCCGGTACACGAGGGCCGTGGCGATCGCGGCGAGCCCTTCGGCCCGGCCGGTGAGGCCCAGTCCGTCGGTGGTGGTGCCGGAGACGGAGACGGGGGCGCCCGCCGCGGCGGCGAGCGCCTTCTGCGCCTCTTCGCGCCGTTTGCCGATCTTCGGGCGTACGCCGATCACCTGGATGGCGATGTTGCCGATCTCGAAGCCCTCGGCGCGGACGATGCGGGCGGCCTCCGCCAGGAGGGTGACGCCGGCGGCGCCGGACCACTCGGGGCGGGAGGTGCCGAAGTGCGCGCCGAGGTCCCCGACGCCGGCGGCGGAGAAGAGGGCGTCGCAGGCGGCGTGCGCGGCGACGTCGCCGTCGGAGTGTCCGGCCAGGCCGTCCTCGCCCTCCCACAGCAGCCCGGCGCACCACAGTTCGCGTCCGGCCTCGAAGGCGTGCACGTCGGTGCCGATGCCGACGAGCGGGATCAGGGGACTAGTAGGCATCGGTGGCCCTCCTGCGGGCGAGTACGGCCTCGGCGAGGACGAGGTCGAGGGGGCGGGTGACCTTGAAGGCCTCTTCGTGGCCGGGGATCACCACGACGGTGACGCCGAGGCGCTCCACCATGCCGGCGTCGTCGGTGGCGCCCTCGCCGTCGGCCGTGCCCGCCGCGAACTCGTCGTGCGCGCGCCGGAGGGTGGCGAGGTCGAAGCCCTGCGGGGTCTGTACGGCGCGCAGCCGGGCCCGCTCGGGGGTGCCGAGGACGGGCTCGGGGTCGCCGGGCTTGCCGGGCTCGACTTCCTTGACCGTGTCGGCCAGCGCCATGGCGGGCACCACGGCGGGGGCTCCGTCGCGGACGGCGTCGATGACGGAGTCCACGGTGTCGACGGGGACCAGGGGGCGGGCCGCGTCGTGCACGAGTACGGAGGTGATGTCCGGGGGAAGCGCGTCCAGGCCGGCGCGTACGGACTCCTGGCGGGTCTCCCCGCCGGGGACGACCAGGATCTCGGTGCGCTCGGGCAGCGCGTGCTCGTTCAGCAGCAGGCGTACCTCGGCGGCGCCGTCGGACGGGGCGACGACGACCACGAGGGAGACCGCGCGGGAGCGGGCCATCGCGCGGACGGCGTGGATGAGCATGGGGGTGCCGCCGAGGGCCCGCAGGGCCTTGGGGGCGCCGGGGCCGAGGCGTACCCCGCGGCCGGCGGCCGGGATCACGGCGGCGGTGCGGTGGGGGCGCGTTTCGTCAGACATCAGTAGCTCCGAGCCAGGTTTGTGACTTCGGCCGACATGGGTATGGCCCTGGGGGTACCCCCGGCACGCCAGTGAAGAAGATCATGGAAACAGACATGCCGCAGCGCCCGGCGACAGCCCCTCGTGAAGGAGAGGCAGTGTCATCGGGCACCACGGCACAACTGTGTACACACTGTTTTGATGAACTTCGATGAACGGGAACTCGCGTCAGGACGCGAGAACCTCGTCGAGGAGGGCCTCGGCCTTGTCCTCGTTCGTGTTCTCGGCGAGCGCAAGCTCGCTCACCAGAATCTGACGCGCCTTCGCGAGCATGCGCTTCTCACCCGCGGAAAGCCCGCGCTCACGCTCACGACGCCACAGGTCACGCACCACTTCGGCGACCTTGATGACATCGCCAGAAGCGAGCTTCTCCAGATTTGCCTTGTAGCGCCGGGACCAGTTCGTCGGCTCTTCTGCATACGGTGCGCGGAGCACCTCGAAGACCCGGTCCAGCCCGTCCTGGCCGACTACGTCGCGAACGCCGACGAACTCCGCATTGTCCGCAGGCACACGAACCGTCAGGTCGCCCTGAGCGACCTTGAGCACCAAGTAGGTCTTGTCCACGCCTTTGATCTGACGAGTCTCAATGGCCTCGATCAGCGCGGCCCCGTGATGGGGATAGACCACGGTGTCGCCAACCTTGAACGTCATGTGACAGGTACCCCTTCCGTGGCTATCCAGGGTAACACGAGAACTGACTGTTATGAATGGCGTTTTCGCAGGTCAGGGCACATCTCGGGGCTTGACAACAGCGACACGAACGTGCTGCGGAAGGCTTCCGGAGGGGGGTATTCGCAGGTCGGGGGTGCTGTGCGGACCAGGCGAAAGGGCCACGCTACACCCGCCCGGCACCCCCGCCACTGTGGCATACGTCCCGTTTTGCCGGTTTCGGGGTCGGGAAACCGAACTACTCCGTTCGACTGGCGGGTGCCCGTACGCAGCGGGTTCCGGCCCAATCCTCAATTGATCACGAAGGGGCGTTCGGGGGAATCCGGGAATTGATCACGGGGCACCCGTCGCACGATATGCGCGCGCCGCAAGATCGGCGCGGCGAAGTGCGCGCGGAACGGCAGCGGTAACCGCACCGGGAACGACCCGAGGAACAGCACGGGTAACGGCACCGGAATGCAAGATCGCGGGGCGGGCGGGACACCCCGCCCGGAGCGCCCACCGCGCTGCGGAGGGTCGGGTGCGGGGGCGGGGCGGCGGCTCGGTAACCTAAGCGCGCTGACACACCCTTAGAGCGGCTTTACCTCGGCCGTTCCAAGAGCCCACCCGCCCCTTCCGTTCGTCCAAGGAGTTGCCGCCGCCGTGAGCCGCAGCCTTCGACGCGGCGCCCTCGCCGCCACTGCCGTCGTGTTCTCGATCGCCTCGCTGGCCGCATGCGGTGCGGGCAACGACGCGCAGACCCTCCAGATCAAGCCGGACAACGCCGCCGTCACCAAGGGCGAGATCAAGGTCCAGAACGCGCTGGTGATCAGCCAGGGCGCGAAGGACAAGAAGGGCCCCGCGGCCGTATCGGCGACGCTCTTCAACTCGGGCACCAAGGCGCAGACCCTCGACGGCATCACCCTCGCGGGTGGTAAGGGCAAGGTCGTGCTGAAGCCGGCCGAGGGCACCGGCAAGGTCACCGTGCCGGCCGGCGGCTCCGTGGTGCTGGGCGGCAAGGGCAACGCCTCCGCCGTCATCGAGGGCGGCTCCGAGGCCGCCAAGGACGGCGACGTGCAGGGTGTCGTCTTCCAGCTGAGCACCACCGGCGACGTCGCGCTGGAGGCCTTCGTGGTCCCGGCCACCGGCTACTACGCGCCCTACGGCCCCACCGCGGCCCCGGCCCCGGCCGCCGGCTCCACCCCGTCGGGCAGCCCCTCGGGCAGCCCGTCCGGCAGCCCCTCGGGTGCCGCCACCGGTGCCGCCTCGGGCAGCCCGTCCGGATCGCCCTCGGGCAGCGCCGCCGGCACGCCGTCGGGTGCCGCCTCGCACAGCGCGGGCCACTGAGTCACGTAGCGGCGTACGCGTACGCACACGGGAAGGGCCCCGGTCGCATCGGCGACCGGGGCCCTTCCCGCGTTCACGGCTGCAGCGCAGTACGGCCTTACGGCTCGGCCTACGGCTCGAACTTGTAGCCGAGGCCACGCACCGTGACCAGGTAGCGCGGAGCGCCCGGGTCCGGCTCGATCTTCGCGCGCAGGCGCTTGACGTGGACGTCGAGGGTCTTGGTGTCACCGACGTAGTCGGCGCCCCAGACCCGGTCGATCAGCTGCATGCGGGTCAGCACGCGGCCCGCGTTGCGCAGCAGCATCTCCAGCAGGTCGAACTCCTTCAGCGGGAGGTCCACCTTCCCGCCGGCGACGGTGACCACGTGGCGGTCGACGTCCATGCGTACGGGGCCGGCCTCCAGGGCCGCCGGGGTGACCTCCTCCGGCTCGCCGCGGCGGCGCAGGACCGCGCGGATGCGGGCGACCAGCTCCCGCGAGGAGAAGGGCTTGGTGACGTAGTCGTCGGCTCCTATCTCCAGCCCGACGACCTTGTCGATCTCGCTGTCCTTGGCCGTCACCATGATCACGGGGACGTTGGAGCGGCCGCGCAGCTGCCGGCACACCTCCGTGCCGGGCAGCCCGGGGAGCATCAGGTCGAGGAGGACGAGGTCGGCGCCGTTGCGCTCGAACTCGTCGAGCCCGTCGGGCCCGGTCGCGGCGATCGCGACCTCGAAGCCCTCCTTGCGGAGCATGTAGGACAGGGCGTCGCTGAAGGATTCCTCATCCTCGACGACGAGCACTCGGGTCACGGAAGGACCTCCGGGGAGGGGATGGCTGTTGCTGATTCAGGCAGGGGCGGTGCGGAGGCCGACGCCGGGGCCGGCGCGGCCGCTTCGGGGAGTCGCAGCGTGAACGTGGAGCCCTGGCCCTCCGAGCTCCACACCGACACCTCCCCGCCGTGCGAAGCAGCCACGTGCTTCACGATCGCAAGGCCGAGGCCCGTTCCTCCCGTGGCACGGGAGCGGGCCGGGTCCACGCGGTAGAAGCGCTCGAAGATGCGCTCGCGGTCCTTTTCCGGGATGCCGATGCCCTGGTCGGTCACGGCGATCTCGATCAAGTCTCCACCAGGTGCCGCCACCCTGCGCCCGGCGATGCCGACGCGGGTGCGGGCGGGGCTGTAGTTGACGGCGTTCTCGACCAGATTTCCGAGGGCTGCGGCGAGCTGTCCGCGGTTGCCCCAGACGCGCAGGTCGGCGGTGCCGCCCGCGGCCATCGTGATCTGCTTGGAGGACGCCGTGTGGCGGCACCGGTCGATCGCCTCGGCCACCAGCGTGTCCACGCGGACGGGCTCGGCGTCCTCCAGCGGGTCGTCGTTCTGTACCCGGGAGAGGTCGATGAGCTCCTGCACGAGGTTGATCAGCCGGGTGGCCTCGATCTGCATGCGGCCCGCGAAACGGCTGACCGCTTCGGGGTCGTCCGACGCGTCCATGACGGCCTCGGACAGCAGGGAGATCGCGCCGACCGGCGTTTTCAGCTCGTGCGACACGTTGGCGACGAAGTCGCGGCGTACGGCCTCGATGCGGCGGGCCTCGGTGAGGTCCTCGACCAGGAGGAGCACGAGGCGGGAGCCGAGCGGGGCGACGCGCGCCGAGACGGCGAGGGCCTCGCCCCGGCCGGTACCGCGCCGGGGGAGGTCCAGCTCGACCTGGCGTATCTCCCCGTCGCGGCGGGTGTCACGGGCCATGTGGAGCATGGGTTCCACGGCGAGTTTCCCGCCGCGCACCAGCCCGAGGGCGTACGCCGCCGAGCTGGCCTTGACCACCGCGTCGCCCTCGTCCAGTACGACGGCGGAGGAGCGGAGCACCGACAGGACGGTGTCCACGCCGGGCGGGAGCACCGCGTTGATGTCGGGGCGCATGGAGCTCCGGGTGGGGCGGGCCTGGTCGCGCTCGCTCCAGCGGAACGCCAGCATGGCGATTACACCGGTGCAAAGACCGGCGATCGCTGCAGCTGCGGCGACCGCCGCGTTCACGTCCATGGATCCAGGTTAAGCAGGCGCGACGACACTTCCACAGCCGTTCGGGTGGCACCTCGAACAGTCGTCGCCCAGAGTTCACCGTGGCGACGGGGTTGATTCACTTGTGGTGCCGAAGTCGGACGCGTTCGCGGCCCACCGTGTCAACGTGGGGCACAAGGCCGCCCCGGCCCGCCCCGGGCAGTACCGCAGTAGTAGGTCGAGAGAGGGACACGAGACATGCGCGACGCGTACCACGAGGAACTGGACTCGATCGGAGAAAGCCTGGTCGAGATGGCCCGGCTCGTCGGTTCCGCGATCGGGCGGGCCACGACGTCCATGCTCGACGCCGACCTGAAGCTCGCCGAGAGCGTCATCGCCGCCGACCAGAAGGTCGACGACCTGCAGCACGACCTGGAGGCCCGCGCCATCGCGCTGCTGGCCCGGCAGCAGCCGGTCGCCACCGACCTGCGCATCGTCGTGACCTCGCTGCGGATGAGCGCCGACCTGGAGCGCAGCGGCGACCTGGCCCAGCACGTGGCCAAGCTCGCCCGGCTGCGCTTCCCGGACACCGCCGTGCCGCGGGACCTGCACGCCACCATCCTGGAGATGGGACAGCTGGCGCAGCGGCTGATGGCGAAGGCCGCCGAGGTCATCATCACCAAGGACGTCGACCTCGCCCTCCAGCTGGAGCAGGACGACGACGAGATGGACCAGCTGCACCGCACGCTGTTCCAGCACCTGATGGACGACCGCTGGAAGCACGGCATCGAGACGGCGGTGGACGTGACGCTGCTGGGCCGCTACTACGAGCGCTTCGCCGACCACGCGGTGTCGGTGGCCAAGCGCGTGGTCTACCTGGTGACGGGCGAGCACGCGGACGAGCTGCAGCCGCCGACCCAGGTCGAGGGCGTCTGACCGTACGGGGCACGGGCCCGGGCGCGCCCGGGCCCGTTTCGGGTCGACGAGCCCCAGTGCGCCGTTGACGCGCCGGTGTGGCTGGGCATGAATGAGGCGAGGCGGTCCATCGTGCGAAGTCCCGTACGCCGCCCACGAGGAGGAACCATGCCCGATTCCCCCGTACCCATCACCCCGGAGCAGGAGCAGCCGACGAGGCCGGAACCATTGCGCCTCCCGCTGCTCGCAGCCTGTGGCTGCGGCTCGGGCTGCGGCTGCGGCTGCCAGTCCGGCGCCCCCTGCCAGTGCGGCGGCTGAACCCGCCCGCTCCGGCTCGACGCACGCGAAGGGCCCCGTCCGATGTCCTCGGCCGGGGCCCTCTTCGTGCACGGGGCGCTTCACCCCCCGCCGTGGGGAGGGACTACTTGCCCGGTATACCGATGAGGTGCGGGCCGTTGTCGATCAGCTGGCCCTTCGCCCGTTCTGCCGGCGTGACGCACAGGGCGTCGCCGTCATAACTGTCACGCCAGACGTAGCCCGGATTGCACGTATTCGGCCCGTAGGCGCCGGGCTCGCGGTTGGGGTTGTCGTCGGAGCGCAGGCTCACGGTCGAGGGCTGGGACTCGGGCGTGGTCGCCGCGGACGCCGGCAGGGCGACGGCTCCGGAGACGAAGGCGGCCGAGGTGAGGGCCATCCCGAAGCGCGAAAGCCGCCGCCTGGACCGGGCGGCGGCCGGGATATGAAGGTCGTAGGACGTGACTGCTCCTTGACGGTCTACGGCCGGCGGGAGAAGCCACCGGATCTTCGCCCCTTCAGCAGGCACGACGGCGGCATTCACTTCATGCCCTGAAAAACCGTGACTTGACGGGATGGCGTGGTCCTGGACGACCCCGGCCGCCCCGACGAAAAGCCCCCTGCCGGCGGGAACCGCGGGTAGGGGGCTGTTTCGTACGTGAGGGTTACTTCCCGGGCACGGGCTGCCGGCTAGTTGTTGTCGCTCGGCTTGATGTGGGTGTACGCGGTGCTCGTGTTGTTGTCCTTGTGCGGGTCCGCGTCATCGCCGAACACCCTGGCGGTGTTCTTCACCTTGGTGGGCTCCAGAACGTTGGCCGCGGTGCCGGTCACTTCGATCTCCACGCGGTCGCCCTCCGCCAGCGGCCCACCCGTGCAGGAGAGGACGCCGTCGGTGATCTCGCACCCTTCGGTCGGCGTGGTGGGCGACAGGAGCCTCGCCGGGAGGTCGTCGATCAGCGACCAGCCGGAGGAGCCGCGCTTCCCCACGTTCTTCACGGTGATGCGGTAGCTGACTTCGCTGCCCGCCTCGACCCTCTTGGGGCCGTGCTTGTGCACCGCCAGGTCGGCGTACGAGTCGAGGAAGCACGAGGTGGCGTCGAGGTTCGTCGCCGGGGTGGTGGTCTGCGTCGACAGCACGGTGAACCAGGGGTTGGAACCGGTCGCGTTCTTCACGTGCACCCGGATGAGCTGTCCGGAATTGCGGAAGAATCCGAGATCGCCGTTGCCGTACGTGAAGACGCCGCCGAAGTCCTCGCCCCCCGGAAGAACGCCCGGGAAGAAGTCCACGCTCTCATTGGCGATGTCGATCCGCGTGATGGCACCGTCGTCGGTCGAGCCCCACAGGAATCCGTCACGGAACGCGATGTCGAAGACGTCGAGTTCCGGGTCTGCCAGCTCCGGGACGTTGATGACGCGCGTGACCGAGCGGGAGGTGACGTCGATCTGATAGATCTGCCCCGTGTCGTCGGCCAGGACGTAGTAGTTGCCCTCGTCGTCGAACGTGCCCGAGATGTAGACGGCGGACGGCAGACCGTCGATGGCACCGAGGTTGGTGAAGTCTCCATTGCCGTCGAAGCGGACCAGCTCGTTGTTCCCGGTGCCGAACGTGGTCCCGTAGAGGAAGCGGTCGTGCGGGTTCACGCCGATGGCGTTGTAGAGGAACGGCGTCGGGTCGCCGAGCGGCGCGAACTGGACCGTTCCGGGTCCTCTGTTGGCGGTGTAGAGCTGGTCCGGGTCACCGAACGAGACGTAGACCTGCCCGTCGCACGCAACTCCGTCCCCATGGGGGCTCTGCTGCGCGACAGCCGCCGCAGGGGCCGGGACGGCACCGGCCGGTGACGCCGGGAGGCTGGAAGCGAGCCCGGCGACGATACCCACCGCGCCCAGCGCCGAAAGCGCGCGCAGCCGCCGCTTTCCGTGGTTCCGTCCGTTTGTTCCTCGAATCACGAACATGCACCTTTCACTGCTCAACGCAGACAGGGCCCCGTGAGGGAGGCCCCCTCAGTGTGTGCCGGATGTGACGGACATAGATGAACACAAAGAGTGTCGAATCAGACATAACGGCTCCTGCTTCGGGAATGAGTTCGCCCCAATGCATCAGGACAACGCACGGGCTATTTCTTTCAGTTCATCAGAACGTAGGCCTGGTGATGCTGTTGGCATGACACCGCGAGGGCACGTCCGGTGGGTCGGGGGTGGTGCGGGCGCCCACCGCAGGCATCGTGAGACCCCCCGAGCGCTGATCCGTCGCGCGTCGCACATGTGCGCCGCGCTCCTTTTCGCTGCGGTCTTCTCACTGGAACCGGTGTATTTCCGCGTCCGAAATCTCATCAGCCGCATCAGCCGGAGGGTGAGGCGATCGAGGTCTCGGTCCGCTTCGCGGCGCGGATACCCGTGCGGCCGGTGCGACTGATCGCAGAAGGTCTCGGCTTTTCGCGAGCCGAGGTCGAGAGGCTGCCCGCCGAGGGGAACCTCGTGTCGGCAGTCCGCCTGAGCGGCAAGCTCTCGGGTGACTTCACCTTCACGCTCAAGCGCTGAGGGCACACAGTGGGCCCGCAGCAGACGAAAGCCCCTGACCTGCACCATGTATGCAGGTCAGGGGCATGATCGCGCTTCTTGCCGCTTCTTGCCCGGGGCCTGGCGGGCCCGCTTCTCAGCCCTGGTCGGCGAGCCGCGCAGGCCAAGCGCGGGTGATCACCCGCGCGCCGCTATGTAGGCTGTGCGCGAGCTCATGTTGAGCGCGTTCAAAAGCTGAAAAACGGGGGGCTCGGTGCGCAATCGCCGACTCGTAATGTCCGCTGCCGCCATCGTGGCGGCAAGCATCGGTTTCATACCCGGCACGGCTCAGGCCGCTGATCCGGTCAAGCCCGCCGCGCAGGCGGCGGGAGCACCTGCCTTCGACCCGACAGAGGGTGTGGCGGCAGGGTTCGGAACCTTCACCAGCACCGCCACCGGCAGCGCGCAGCTGAGTATCTTTCTGAGCGCCCGGATGTCGTCGGCGCACGGCTTCGAGCTGACGACTTCGCTCAACAGGACTGCCCCGCCGCTGGACACCACCATCGACTGGGGTGACGGGACCACGGACACTGTGACGGCCTCCGGTGCTTGGGAGACGCGGACCAAGCACACCTACAAGAAGCTCGGCGAGTACACGATCAAGGCCACTGTCGTCGATCCGGTACTCGGGACGCAGGACACCAAGGAGGTCCGGGTCAAGACGCTGGGCTCGGAGTTCACCCCGTACGGTCCCACCCGCCTGCTGGACACCCGCAGCGGCACGGGCGCCGTCAAGGGCAAGGTCCAGGGGTACTCCTCGATCCGCCTGAAGGTCGCGGGGAACGGCGGCATCCCCGCCGGGGTCACCGCCGTCGCGCTCAACGTGACCGCCGCCAACACCACCAGCGGCGGGCACGTCAGCGTCTTCGCCTCCGGTGACACGCGGCCGACCGCATCGAACATCAACTTCGAGGCCGGTCAGACCGTTCCGAACCTGGTGATCGCGAAGGTCGCCGATGACGGCTACGTCGAGCTGTACAACGGCGGCTGGGAGGCGGTCGATCTGATCGCGGACGTCACCGGCTACTTCGGCCGGCAGGAAGCCAGCGGGTACGCCCCGCAAGCGCCGGCCCGGGTCGTCGACACCCGCTACGGGACCGGCACGCAGCGCGGTCCGGTCGCCGGCCAGGGGTCCTTCACCGTCAAGGTGGCCCAACCGGGCGCCACCGCCGTCGCGCTGAACGTGACGGTCACCAACCCGCGGGAGGCCGGTCACCTGACCGTCCACCCGGCCGGGCAGGCGGCGCCGAGCACGTCAAACGTGAACTTCACCGCCGGGCAGACGGTGGCCAACTCGGTGATCGTGCCGGTCGGCAAGGACGGCGAGATCACCGTCCGCAACGGCGCCTGGGCCCCGTCCGACGTCATCGTGGACCTGGTCGGCACGTACAGCACCGCGAGCGGCGGTGCCGCCTACGTGCCGGTCACGCCCGTCCGGACGATCGACACGCGGAGCTGGCCCAACGGGCCGTGGCCCACGCGCGGGTACATCCGGCAGGGTTTCTCGCTGGAGCAGGAGGCCTGGGTGCTGAACACCACGGTCACCAACACGCGCGGCACGGGCTTCCTCTCGGTGGCACCGGACCCCAACTCCAGCATCGACTACGCCCACGGAACCGCCGTCACTCCGGAGCGTCCGGTGTCCTCCACCCTGAACTGGACGGCGGGCAAGACCGTCGCCAACCTGGTTCAGACGAGCGCCGGCGACTACGGCATCGTCGACCTCTGGAACCAGGGCTGGGACGCCGCCGACCTGGTCGTCGACATCTTCGGCTACTACGACAACGAGTAGCCAAAGAGTGCTTCGAGGCGTCCCGGGGCCGGCCCGTCGGCCGTTCCCGGGACGCCAACAGCACTGTCAACCGAATGGCCCAACAGGATGTGCCACCCACATGGGTGAGGCGCTGGCTAGTGCCCCAACCGAGGCAATCCGTGAAAGGGGAACCGAATGCGCATCAGACGAATCCTCGCCGCCGCCATCGCCACGGCAGCCCTCGCCGGACTCGGCCTCACGGGCGCCGCCCACCACCGCCGTCACCGCCACCGCACAGGGCGCCCCATCCACCGTCACGCCTTCTGAGTGCAACGGGCAGCAGATCGACTGAGCCCCGCAAGGCGCCCCGCAGCCACGCTCCGCGGGGCGCTCCCGCGCGAGCGTAGCCGGGAGAGTCGCAGGGACTGTGCCGACCCGTCGGGCACGCCAGGTCCGAGTCGCCCCGGAAGCACGCGGCGGGCGGGAGCTCCCGGACGCCGTCGCGCGCGAGCGCGGCGAGCTGCATCAAGACTCTGGTTCCAGAGAGGTTCCACGGCATGACAATGCCCCTGAGTCGCGCCGTAAGCGCAGCTCAGGGGCATGATCACCGAATCTACTTCTTCTTGCCCTGATTCTTGACGGCCTCGATGGCGGCCGCGGCCGCGGCCGGGTCGAGGTAGGTGCCGCCCGGGTTGAGGGGCTTGAAGTCGGCGTCCAGCTCGTAGGAGAGCGGGATGCCGGTCGGGATGTTCAGGCCCGCGATGTCCGCGTCGGAGACGCCGTCCAGGTGCTTGACCAGCGCGCGCAGGGAGTTGCCGTGCGCGGCGACCAGCACCGTGTGACCGTCCAGCAGGTCCGGGACGATCGAGTCGTACCAGTACGGGAGCATGCGGACGACGACGTCCTTGAGGCACTCGGTGCGCGGGCGCAGCTCCGGCGGGATCGAGGCGTAGCGCGGGTCCTCGGACTGCGAGAACTCCGTACCGTCCTCAAGGGCCGGCGGCGGGGTGTCGTACGAGCGGCGCCACAGCATGAACTGCTCCTCGCCGAACTCGGCGAGGGTCTGGGCCTTGTCCTTGCCCTGGAGGGCGCCGTAGTGGCGCTCGTTCAGGCGCCAGGAGCGGTGGACCGGGATCCAGTGACGGTCGGCGGCCTCGAGCGCCAGCTGCGCGGTGCGGATCGCGCGCTTCTGGAGCGAGGTGTGCACGACGTCGGGGAGCAGGCCGGCGTCCTTGAGCAGCTCACCGCCACGGACCGCCTCCTTTTCGCCCTTCTCGTTGAGATTGACGTCCACCCAGCCGGTGAACAGGTTCTTCGCGTTCCACTCGCTCTCGCCGTGACGGAGGAGGATCAGCTTGTACGGTGCGTCGGCCATGCGTACGAGCCTAATGGACGTGCCGGGCCGCTCGCGCGCGGTGTCCACGCCCGCCCGATTGACGCCGGGCGTCAATCCAGTGGCGCCGCGATGACAGTCACTCGTAATGTGCCAGGAGCCGATGAGACGCTTACATCACCCGGGGGGATTCCTTATGTCCGCTGCCAGTTTGAGACAGGCCGCCCGGGAAAGCGTGTCGGGTCTGCCCGCTGCGTTCTGGTGGCTGTGGGTGAGCACCCTGGTGAACCGGCTCGGGGCCTTCGTCGCCACCTTCATGACCCTGTACCTGACGGTGGACCGGGGCTACTCGGCCTCCTTCGCGGGACTCGTGGTCGCCCTGCACGGGCTCGGCGGTGTGATCTCCTCGCTCGTCGCGGGAGTGATGACCGACCGGCTCGGCCGGCGGCCCACGCTGATGGCCGCTCAGGCCTCGACCGCCTTCTCCGTCGCACTGCTGGGCTTCATGCAGCACCCGGCGTCGATCGCGGCCGTCGCACTGCTGGTCGGCATGACCTCGAACGCCTCCCGCCCGGCCGTGCAGGCGATGATGGCCGACATCGTGCGCCCCGAGGACCGGGTACGGGCCTTCGCGCTCAACTACTGGGCGATCAACCTCGGCTTCGCCGTCTCCGCGACCGTCGCCGGCTTCGTGGCCGAGTACAGCTACCTGGCCGGGTTCCTGGGCGAGGCGGCTCTGACGCTGCTCTGCGCGGTCCTCGTGTACGTGAAGCTGCCCGAGTCGCGGCCGGAGAAGGGCGACGCGGCCACGGAGGCTGCCGAGGCGGAGATCGGGCTCGGGACGGTGCTGCGCGACGGGCGCTACATGGGCGTGGTCGGGCTGTCGTTCCTGATCTCGCTGATCTTCATGCAGGGGTCGTTCGGGCTGCCGCTGGCGATGGGGCAGGCGGGCTTCAGCACGGGCGACTACGGCATGGCGATCGCCGTGAACGGCGTGCTGATCGTGCTGCTGCAGATCCCGGTCACACGGTTCATCGAGCACCGCGACCCGCAGAAGCTGCTGGTGGTCTCGGCGCTGCTGGCGGGGTACGGCTTCGGGCTCACGGCCTTCGGCGGCTCGCTCGGCGTGATCGCGCTGACCGTCTGCGTGTGGACGCTGGCCGAGATCATCAACTCGCCGACCCAGATGGGCCTGGTCGCGCGGCTCTCCCCGCTGCACGGGCGCGGCCGCTACCAGGGGATGTACACGCTGTCCTGGGCGGTGGCCTCGCTGATCGCGCCACTGCTGGCGGGCTTCGTGATCGACCGGTTCGGGGCGGGCTGGCTGTGGGGGACGACCGCGGTCCTGGGGACGGTCGCGGGGCTCGGGTACTGGCTGCTGATGCGGGGGCTCCCCGAAGGTGACGCTGGTACGGACACCGGAGCCGAAGGCGGGGCCGCGGCCGGCGCCGGGGCTGATCCCACCGGCGCCGCCGCGCCCGCGTCCGCGCCGCTGCCGGCCGCCGCCGAGGCGTAGGGCCCGGCTGCGGCCTGGGGTCCGGATGGGTCAGAACGGGTCAGGACGGCTGCGTGAGGTGCTTGAACGCGTCGAGGTTGTACGTCGGTTCGCCACGGGACACGCGCCACTCGTACTCCCGGCGGATCGCGCTCGCGAAGCCGAGTTCCAGCAGGGTGTTGAAGGCGCCGTCCGCAGCCTCCAGGACCGTGCCGAGCAGGCGGTCCAGGTCGTCCGGGGTGACCACGGACAGCGGGAGCCTGGCCGTCAGGTAGATGTCACCGAGGCGGTCGACCGCGTAGCTCATCCCGTACAGCTTGAGGTTGCGCTCCAGCAGCCAGCGGTGGACACCCGCCTCGTTCTCGTCCGGGTGGCGGATCACGAAGGCGTTGACCGACAGCGAGTGCCGGCCGACCCGGAGCGAGCAGGTGGTGCTCAGTTTGCGGGTGCCGGGGAGCTGGACCACGTACGAGCCCGGCTCGGGGCTCTCCCAGCTCAGCTCCGCGCCGGTCAGGGCGCTCTCGATGATCGCGGCGATATCGGCGGAATCAGAGGTTTCGGCAGTATCGGCGGTGTCAGCCATGGTGGGAGCGTACGCGACGGCGGTGATCATGCATGGCTGCGGTGTACACGTCGGCCGTGCCGCTCGCGGCGGTGTCCCAGCCGAAGAACTGCGCGTGCCGCGCGGCCTCGGCACCCATCCGGTCGGCGAGCGCGGGCTCGTCGACGAAGCGGCGCAGCTCCCGTGCGTAGTCCACGGGGTCGTGGCCCGGTACGAGGATGCCGGTGACCCCGTCGTCGACGGCGACGGGCAGTCCGCCGACCTCGGCGGCGAGCACCGGCGTACCGCTGGCCTGCGCCTCTATGGCGACGAGCCCGAAGGACTCGCTGTACGAGGGCATGACCAGCACGGACGCCGCGCGGAACCAGTCGGCGAGCCCGTCCTGCGCGACCGGCGGGTGGAAGTGCACGAGATCGGCGATGCCCAGCTTCGCGGCGAGCTTCTGCAGGCCCTCCGGCTTGGCGAGGCCGCTGCCGCTGGGCCCGCCGACGACGGGGACGAACAGGCGGCCGCGCATAGAGGGGTCGCGGTCGACCATCTCGGCGACGGCGCGCAGCAGGATGTCGGGGGCCTTGAGGGGCTGGATCCGGCCGGCGAAGAGCGGGATGACGGCGTCCTGCGGCAGGCCCAGGCGGGCGCGGGCGGCGGCCCGGCCGTCCCCGACGGTGAAGCGGTCGAGGTTCACGCCGGGGTGGACGACGGCGACCTTGCCGGAGTCGGCCTCGTAGTACCGGACGAGTTCGTCGGCTTCCTCGGCGGTGTTGGCGATGAGCCGGTCCGCGGCGGCCACGATCTGGGTCTCGCCGATGACGCGGGCGGCGGGCTCGGGCGTGTCGCCCTCGGCCAGCGCGGCGTTCTTGACCTTGGCCATGGTGTGCATGGCGTGCACGAGAGGTACGCCCCAGCGCTCGGCGGCGAGCCAGCCGACGTGGCCGGAGAGCCAGTAGTGGGAGTGGACGAGGTCGTAGTAGCCGGGGCGGTGGCCGGCCCAGGCCTGCATCACGCCGTGGGTGAAGGCGCACAGCTGGGCCGGGAGCTCCTCCTTGGCGAGGCCTTCGTACGGGCCCGCGTCCACGTGCCGTACCAGGACCCCGGGGGCCAGCTCGACCACGGGCGCCAGGCCGCCCTCGGTGGCCCGGGTGAAGATCTCGACCTCGATGTTGATCGCGGCGAGGCGCTTGGCCAGCTCCACGATGTAGACGTTCATGCCGCCCGCGTCGCCGGTGCCGGGCTGGTGCAGCGGTGAGGTGTGCACGCTGAGCATGGCCACCCGGCGGGGCTTGCGGTGGTGGCCCACGGCCGGCAACCGCAGCCGCGGCGGTTCGTGGCGGGTCGCGCGGGCGGCGGCGAGACGGCCGCTGATGCGGGACACGTACTGGCTCAAGGGAGCAGTTCCTCTCGCTCGGACGGGCCACTCGGACGGACGGACCGGCCACACGGACGGCATGACTGCAAGGGCGCACTCGGCACCCTGCAAGCAGTGCAACCCGGACGGCCGCCCCGCGCATTCCGGGGTCCGGCGGTTTTCCTCGATGTTTCTTGACGGACCAGGGGAGGGGCCGGGTTTTCATCCGGCGAGGGCGCTCCGCTTACGCTCGGCTCATGGCCTCCCGCACCACCCCGACCCCGAGCCGCGCCCCCGGCCGCCCTGTGGGCTCGGTGACGCGCGGGACGACGAACCCGAACCGGTTGCGCCGGATGGACCGCTGGATCGCCGCCACGCACGGGGCGGCGCTGCGCCGCGCAGAGGCGCCGGTCGCCGTGGACCTCGGCTACGGGGCCGCGCCCTGGACGGCGGTCGAGCTGCTGGCGCGGCTGCGCGAGGCGGCGCCGCGGGTACGGGTGGTCGGCATCGAGATCGAGCCCGCGCGGGTCGCGGCGGCGAAGCCGTACGAGCGCGAGGGGCTGAGTTTCCGCCACGGCGGCTTCGAGGTGCCGCTGGACGGGCCGGGCGGCGGGGAGCGGCCGGCGCTGATCCGCGCGGCGAACGTCCTGCGCCAGTACGACGAGGAGCAGGTCGCCGCGGTGTGGGAGCGGCTGTGCGCGCGGCTGGCCCCGGACGGGCTGCTGGTGGAGGGGACCTGCGACGAGATCGGGCGGCGGCACGTGTGGGTCGCGCTCGGGCCGGAGGGGGCGCGCACGGTGACCTTCGCGACCCGGCTGGGCTCCCTGGAGCGCCCCTCGGACCTGGCGGAGCGGCTGCCCAAGGCGCTGATCCACCGCAATGTGCCGGGCGAACCGGTGCACGCGTTCCTGCGCGACTTCGACCGGGCGTGGGCGGCGGCCGCTCCGTACGCGTCGTACGGGGCCCGGCAGCGCTGGATCCGGACGGCGCGGGCCCTGTCCGGGGATTGGCCGCTGGCGGACGGGCCGGGGCGGTGGCGGCAGGGGGAACTGACGGTGCGCTGGGAGGCGTTGCGCCCGACGGGGTGAAAGCGGCGCCGTGGGGAACCGGTGATACGGATCGCCCGTTGAGCCGTCAGGGATGGGGTCCGTTGGGGCGGACGGGATCGGACGGGCGCCCGTGAGGGTGTTGCAATCCATCGACTCGTGGCACCATCCCGAAGGCGGCGATAAGTTACTGACGAATAGTCAGATTTCCTGCACAGTGATGCGGGGTCTGACTCGGGTGCCTGGGGGGACCATGGGGGCCGAAAGGCGACAGCGAGGCGCAAGTGCTCTCGTGCTGCTGTGTGCAATGGCGGTACTGACGGCGCCGGGCCTGGCGACGGGCATGGCGTATGCGGCTCCGGCTCCGGCACCGGCGGCACCCGCCACGCCGGCCGCGCCCGCGCCCGCGCCGGAGCCGGGAGCCAAGTCCCTGGAGCAGGTCCGCAAGGAGATAGAGGACCTCTTCCACCAGGCGGGCGCCGCCACGGACGCCTACAACCTCGCCGAGGCCGAGGCCAAGGCCCAGTCCGACAAGATCGTCGAGATCGCCAAGCTGATCGTCGCCGGCCAGGAGCGGATCACCACCCTGAAGAGCCGTGCGGGCGCGGCCGCGCGCGCCCAGTACCGCTCGGGCGGGCTGCCGGCGGGCGCGAAGCTGGCGCTGAGCGACGACCCGGGCAAGTTCCTCGACGGGGCGGGCCGGCTGAAGCAGGGCGAGAAGGCCGCGTCGGACATGCTGACCGAACTGGACCGGACGCAGAACGACTTGAAGCAGTACGCGCAGGAGGCGAGCGCGCACTGGGCGACGCTGGAGGCCAATCGGCTGAAGCAGGAGGCCTCGAAGAAAGCGATCGAGGAGAAGATCAAGGCGGCGGAGGAGCTGGAGAACAAGCTCGAAGCCGAGGAGAAGGCCCGCCTGATCCAGCTGGAGCAGGAAGCGCAGTACAAGGCGCAGACGGCGTGGCTGTCGACGGGTGCGATGAAGGACGTCAACGGCGCGGCGAGCGAGGCCGGGAAGCGGGCGGTGCAGTTCGCGACCGCCCAGATCGGCAAGCCGTACGTCTGGGGAGCCGCGGGTCCTGGCTCGTTCGACTGCTCCGGCCTGACTTCCCAGGCCTGGCTGGCGGCGGGCAGAGGGATCCCGCGCACCTCGCAGGAGCAGCTGCGGCTGCTGCCGAAGGTCGCGCTCAAGGACATGCGCCCGGGCGACCTGATCATCTACTTCGACGACGCGAGCCACGTCGCGATGTATGTCGGCGACGGCGCGATGGTCCACGCCCCGCGCCCCGGCCGGAACGTGACGATGGCGGGCGCGGGCTCCATGCCGATCAAGGCGGTCGTCCGCCCGGACGCGTAACCCTGCCGGGCCGGCACACGGGGCCGCGGGCACTCCCCTGCGGCTCCCGGGCCTGGGCCGCCCCTGGCGGGGCCGCACGAGCCCCGGAGCCCCGGCCTGCCCTGGCCCGGCGCCGGCCATTACGCAGGTCCGGACCCTGCGGGGACCGCAGGGCCCGGGGCGGAGGCGCGGGCGGGCCGCGCCGTGCTCGAAGCGCGGCTTCGGTCCGGTCCGCGTCGCGCACCCCCGTAGCGGGAAGGGCTCCGGACGGCGGAGGCAACCGATCAGGCGGCCGACACGTCTCGCTGGACGGGACGTACACGGCCCCCGCGTGACCTTTGTCATCCAGTGAGGCCGATTTTCCCCCGTGATAACGGCATATGACCGTGGCCTTGGCCCAGAACGGCATTCCGCTCGCCGCCACTGGAGCGCTAGGGTCTGCCGGACGAGCGCACCCTCGGGGGGAGGGAAGGAACCGGAGACGATGCCCGTACCCGTACCGCGGCAGAGGGAGACCCCGGCCACGGAGAGCGGTCAGGCCGTTCTGCACACCGCCGCACCGCCCCTCACGGCGACTGCGGAGGCGACCGCGCAGCCGACCCCGCACACGACCTCGCTGACCCTCCTGGTCATCGCAGACGACCCGACGGGCGACCTCACCGTCCCCGAGATCCTCGACGCCGACGGCCACCGCATCCGGCTCCGCACCGCCCGCAACCTCACCGAGGCCGCACGGCTGCTCACGCCCGACGTGCACTGCATCCTGCTCGACCTGGCCCTCCCGGACACGGGCCCCCGCACGACGTCGCCGTCGCCGTCCACGTCGGCCGCCGCCACGACCACCACCACCGTGGACCGGCTGGCCGCCCTCCGCCAGGTGCTCCGGATCGCCCCGCGCCACGCCGTCCTCGTCCTGACCGCCGGGGACGACGCCGAGCGCGCCGCCGAGGCCGTCCGCGTCGGCGCCCAGGACTTCCTCTTCCGGGACGAGCTGGACGGCAGGCTGCTGAGCCGCGCCATTCGCTACGCGGTGGAGAGAAAACGGGCGGACATCGCCCAGTACAAGCTTGCAGAATCGAAACTGCGCGCCCAGGAGAACGCCCGTCTGGAGCGCGGGCTGCTTCCCAACCCCCTCCTGGAGGGCTCCGACCTCCGCTTCGCCGCACGCTACCGCCCCGGCCGCAGCCGGGCCCTCCTGGGCGGCGACTTCTACGACACCGTCCGCACCCCCGACGGCACCGTCCACGCCATGATCGGCGACGTCTGCGGCCACGGCCCCGACGAAGCCGCCCTCGGCGTCGAGCTCCGCATCGCCTGGCGCGCCCTGACCCTGGCCGGCCTGTGCGGCGACGACCTGCTGGCCACGCTCCAGGAGGTCCTGGAGGTGGAGCGCCCCTGCGAGGAGATCTTCGCGACGCTGTGCACCGTGGACATCTCGCCCGACGGCCGCCGTGCGGGCCTGTGCCTGGCCGGGCACCCGGCCCCGCTGATATCCAGGCCGGGCCGCCCCGCGCGGCTCCTGCCGTACGAGAACAGCGGCCCGGCACTGGGACTGCTGCCCAAGGCCCGCTGGCCCCGGCGCCAGGTCGAGCTCGGCGGCACCTGGAGCCTCATGCTCTACACCGACGGGCTGATCGAGGGCCGGATCGGCGAGGGCAAGGAGCGCCTCGGGCAGGACGGCATGGTCGAGATGATCAACCGTCACCTGGACCGCGGGCTGAGCGGCGAGGGGCTGCTGGAAGCCGCCGTCACCGAGGCGCGCCGCCTCAACGGGGGCGAGCTCACCGACGACGTGGCCGTGGTCCTGCTCTCCCGCGCCGAGTCCTGACGGCGGGAGTGACGCCACGCGTGGCGGCGGGCGTGACGACCGGCGCAACGACCGGAGCGACGACCTGCATGCCGTCGGGCGTGACGGCGGGAGCGGCTACCGCCCGCCGTTGTACGGCCCGTACGGCCCGTCGCTGCTGCTGCCGCCGCTGCGCCGTCCGCCGCCCGAGACCTGCTTGAGCGCGGGGCGTACGTCGACGAGGAACACGATGGTCGCGACCAGGCCGGCGATCGTCAGGAACAGCATCCCGGGCAGGAAGAAGTCCACGACGACGGTGATGCCCAGAATGACCAGCCAGAAGGTCTTGGTCTGCTTGCCGGCCGCCCGGTAGGCGTCCTCGCGCGCCACGAGTGCGAACACGAAGGCCACCACGGCGAGCACCAGCATGGCGAGCCCGAGCAGCGGGATCACGCCTCGATCGAACCCGTCCATCAACATCGCTTCGACCGCCTTCTCCTGCTCGTCTTCCGCACGCCTGATCCCACGCTACCGGCACAAACGCCCTCATGAACCACAACGGGCCGGACACCCTCAAGGTGCCCGGCCCGCCGTCTGTCATTCGGTTCAGCTCTCGTCGCCCGCGGTGACGGTGGCCTTCTTGGCCGTGGTCTTGCGCGCGGTGGTCCGCTTCGCGGCGGGCTTCTCCTCGCCGGTGGACGCCTCGGAGGCGGACCCGGCGGCCGGCTCGGCCGCGGGCTCGACGGCCACGGCGATCTCGACGATCTCCTCCGAGACCTCGCCCCGCCAGGTGCGGACGGCCTGCTCGCCGTGCTCGGCGACCTTGTCGTAGGTCTCCTTGGCGCGGACCGCGTACTCGGCGGCCACGCCGACGCCGCGCAGCGCCAGGTCCTGCGCGGCCTCCCCGAGCTTCTTCGGGTCGATCGCGCCGAACACCTCGGCGACCTTGGCGGTGACCGCCTCCTGCGCCTCCTTGGCCGCCTCCTTGGCCTTCTCCTGCACGACCTTCGGATCGGTGTTCTTCACGGCCTCGATGCGCGCGGGGGCCTCGGCGCGCAGCTGCTCGATGAGCCCCGGCACCTTCTTGGCCTGCTGCACGGCGAGGTCGGCCGTGCCGGCCGCGAAGTAGAGCGGGGTGGGGTCGGTGAGGGTCTTCTTCAGGTCATCGGCGATGGCCATGTGCTGGTCCTCCCGGATCAAGTTCAGTCCGTCGTCTTCGACGGGGTCTCTTCGTCGGCGTCATCAGGCGTGTCGAGCGCGTTCTCCTTGCGGAACGACTCGTAGATCTGGAGCAGCACCTGCTTCTGCCGCTCGTTGATGGACGGGTCGGCGAGGATGACGGCCCGCGTCTCCACCTCGTCCCGGTCCCGCTCATCGAGGATCCCGGCCTGCACGTACAGCGTCTCCGCGGAGATCCGCAGCGCCTTGGCCAGCTGCTGGAGGATGTCCGCGCTCGGCTTGCGCAGCCCGCGCTCGATCTGGCTCAGGTACGGATTCGACACCCCCGCGGCGTCGGCCAGCTGCCGCAGCGAGAGCTGGGCCTGCCGACGCTGCTCACGGAGGTACTCGCCGAGGTTTCCGACGTTGAGCGTTGCCATGTATGGAATCCTGCCCGATTCTGCTAACTATTGCAAGCAGACGCTTGCAACATCTCCCACCCGTGTAGCGGTCAGACCGCGGCGACGACCACCGTCGCGTACAGCTCCTCCGAGGTCGCCACGCGGGTCGCCAGGCCCGCCGAGGTCAGGGCCGCGGCCGTCGACGGGCACTGGCGGGCGCTCGTCTCGATCAGCAGGTGGCCGCCCGGAGCCAGCCAGGGCAGCGCGCCCGCCGCGACCCGGCGGTGGACGTCCAGGCCGTCCGCGCCGCCGTCCAGGGAGACCAGGGGCTCGTGGTCCCGGGCCTCCGACGGCATGAAACCGATCTCCTCCGTCGGCACGTACGGGGCGTTGACCACCAGCACGTCCACCCTCCCGCGCAGCGACGCCGGGAGCGGGGCGTACAGGTCGCCCTCCCACACGCTGCCGCCGTACGGGGCCACGTTGCGCCGCGCGTACGCCAGCGCCGCCGCGTCGATGTCCGCCACGTGCAGCTCCACACCGCCCGGCACCTGCGCCGCCACCGCCGCGCCCAGAGCGCCGACCCCGCAGCACAGGTCCAGCACGACCGCACCGGGCCGGGCCAGCGCCACCGCCTGCGCCACCAGGAACTCGGTGCGCCTGCGCGGTACGAAGGCCCCCGCGCCCACCTCCATCCGCAGCCCGCAGAACTCGGCCCAGCCCACCACGTGTTCCAGCGGTTCGCCGCCGACCCGGCGGCCCAGCAGCTCCGCCAGGTGGCCGTCGTCCCGCGCGGCCGAGACCAGCAGGTCCGCCTCCTCCTCCGCGAAGACACAGCCCGCCGCACGCAGTTGTTCCACGACAGTCGTCAAATACCTCAGTCCTCGGTGCTCACTGCTCGGTCATCTCGAATGATCAAACGATAGGGATCAGAAGACGTCCGGGCACCACGGCCGGCGCGCCGTGCGGAACACCGCGTCGGCCAGCGCCAGCGCCCCCGGCCGCTCCTCGGTCACCCGGCCGAGCGCGCCCAGCCGCACCGCGGACTCGTCGCCCAGGTAGAGGGAACCCAGCGCGGACACGTCCAGCCGCAGGTCCGCGGCCTCCTCGGTCCGCTCGCACGTCCCCGCGCCCGCGTCCAGCCGGTAGCGGCCGCCCGCCGGGCCCGCCGCGTCCGTCACGTCGAGCACGAGCACCCCGCCCACCGCGTACGTCCGCGCGCTCAGCGCCCGTACGACGTCGAGCAGCCGCACCCACAGGAAGTCCGAGCAGGTCAGGGACCGGGCGGAGCGCGGGTCGGGCAGCAGCTGCGTGACCAGGTCGTCGGGGGCCCGGTAGCCGGTGCGGACCTTGAGCACCCAGTCGATGGAGCACAGGAAGTGCCACAGCGCCCGCTGCGCCTCGGGGGTGACCGCCAGCAGGTCCTGGACCCGCACGGTGTTCTGCGGGACCTTCGCATCCGTCCAGTTGTCGTCGGCCGTGTAGACGACCAGGCCCGCCACCTCACCTGCCGCCGTGCGGTACACGGCGTGGAACTTGTCCTTGTACGGGCGGTACGACATCTGCTCCAGGCCGGTCGCAAGGCTCCACCAGCGCTCGTCCCGGTCCACCGCGCCGTGCGTGACCGCGCGCAGCCGCTCGTGCAGCTCCGGGCCCACGCGCCGGACCTCGGCGGCGTCCACGAAGTCGATCCGGCCACCGTCCAGGGCGGGCGGCAGGCGCCGGTCCAGTCCGGTCCGCGGTACGTCGATCTCCCATTCCGAGACCGAGGTGGCCGCCCCGTAGCCGTACCGCCCGTAGATCGGGTACTCGGCGGCGATCAGCGTCGACAGCACGTCCCCGCGGGCGTGGGCGGCGGCGAGCTCCGCGGCCATCATCCGGGTCAGGACGCCCTGGCGGCGGTGCGTGGCCAGCACCGCCACGTTCGAGACGGCGCTGGCGGGAACGGCCGCCCCGCCGGGCACGGTCAGCTCCTGCGCGAAGGAGCGGAAGGCCGCCACGCAGCGGCCGGTGTCGGTGTCGAACGCACCCTGGAGACGGGTCAGGTCGTTGTACTTGGCCCGCTGGGCGACATCGGACTCCGTCGCCCGGGCCGTGCTCAGGAACCCCGTGTTCAGGGTGTTCAGCCACTCGTGGAGTTCGGATTCGGCGATCGGCCGGACGTCAGCACTCATAGCGAGCAACGCTAAACGCCGGGCCTGCCCAAGTCGCCCGGTTTTCCCGCGCCTCAGGCCAGCAGGTCGTCCACCTGCGCCTCGCCCTCCCGGTACCGCCGGGTGATCTCCGCGCTGCACTCGTCCACCGTGCGCTGGAGCTGCGAGCGGCGCCGCGAGACCTGCTGCTCGTAGCGGATCAGCTTCCCCATCCCGTCGCAGAGCTCGCCGTCCGTGCGAGCGCCGAGGTCCGAGAGTTCCACGTCGGCCAGCATCTCCGCCGCCAGCAGCCGGTACTCCTCGCTGTGCGGGGTGCCCAGCGTGACGTGCCGGGCCGAGGCGCTGCGGCTGGAGGGCGCGTCGGCGAGGATCTCGGAGAGCCGGTCCACCACCGGCGTCTCGGGATCGGTGCGCCGGGCCAGCTCGGCCCGCAGGATGTCGATGCGGCCCTGGAGCAATCTGCGTACGTAGCTCAGGTCGGCCTCGTCGCGCTGCGCGTCGCGGCGCAGCGCGCGCAGTTCCGGCAGCCCGAGCGCGCTGGTCGGCGCGATCGCCAGCGTGGCCGTTCCCAGTGCGTCGGAGGTGCGCTGCGCGGGCGGTCGTACCGCGGCAGCGGACATGGACGCGGGCGATGCAGGTACGGAAGTACCAGAAGTAGTCATACGAACGAGCCCGTCCCCTCGACCGGTGCGGCGCACCCGCACCGCCTGCGTGCATCGTGCCACTCTCCGTGGTGCCGGTGCAGTCCCACGCCACCCGATCGGCCCCTGATGGGTGCACGCCTGGTACACAGGTGGTATGCGAGCTGTGGTGCAGAGGGTGGACGGCGCGAGCGTCGTCGTGTCCGGCGAGACGGTGGGCGAGATCGTCGGCGAAGGGCTGTGCGTGCTGGTGGGGGTGACCCACGACGACACACCGGAGAAGGCGGCGCTGCTGGCGCGCAAGCTGTGGTCCGTGCGGATCCTGGAGGCGGAGAAGTCCTGCAGTGACGTGGACGCGCCGCTGCTGGTGATCTCCCAGTTCACGCTGTACGGAGACGCCCGCAAGGGCCGTCGCCCCACGTGGAACGCGGCCGCGCCGGGACCGGTGGCCGAGCCGCTGGTGGACGAGGTCGTGGCGCAGCTGCGGGCGCTGGGCGCGACGGTGGAGACGGGCCGGTTCGGCGCGGACATGCGGGTCTCGCTCACCAACCACGGCCCGTTCACCATCGTCATCGACGTCTGAGCCGCCGCCACTACGGCGCTACGACGACCTCCTGCGCGGCGGCCGTCTTGCCGGCCAGCAGCGGCGCGTCCACCGGAACGTTCCGCTTGACCAGCGCGAGCGCGATCGGGCCCAGCTCGTGGTGGCGGACGGCGGTGGTCACGAAGCCCAGCTGCCGGCCCTCCTCCCCGTCGGCGGCGAGCCGGACGGGCGCGCCGTGCGCCGGGAGGAGCACCTCGGAGCCGTCCAGGTGCAGGAAGACCAGGCGGCGCGGGGGCTTGCCCAGGTTGTGGACGCGGGCCACCGTCTCCTGGCCGCGGTAGCAGCCCTTCTGCAGGTGCACGGCGGTCCCGATCCAGCCCAGCTCGTGCGGGATGGTGCGGTGGTCGGTCTCCAGGCCGAGCCTCGGCCGGTGCGCCTCGACGCGCAGGGCCTCGTAGGCGAGGAGGCCCGCGGCCGGGCCGTGCGAGGCGGCGAAGGCCTCCAGCTCGGCGCGGGGCAGGAAGACGTCGCGGCCGTGCGCGGTCTCCCGTACGACGAGCTTCTCGGCGACCTCGGCGATGGAGCCGGCCGGCAGGTGCACGACCGCGAACTCCTCGGTGCGGTCGGCGACTTCGACGCGGTAGAAGAACTTCATGGACTCCAGGTAGGCGATCAGCTCGCCCTGGGTGCCCGGCTCCACGTGGGCCCACGTGGTCTCGCCGTCGTCGACGAGGTAGAGCGCGTGCTCGATGTGGCCGTGGGCGGAGAGGATCAGCGCCTCGGTGGCCTGCCCGGCCGGCAGTTCGGTGAGGTGCTGCGTCAGCAGCAGGTGCAGCCAGCTCAGCCGATCCGGTCCGGTGACGGTGACGACTCCGCGGTGCGAGAGGTCGACGAAGCCGCGGCCGTCCGCGAGGGCGCGCTGTTCGCCGTACAGCTCTCCGTAGTGGGCGGCGACGCCCTCGTCACGGCCTTCGGCCGCTACGGCGCCGGGAAGATGGAGCAAAGGGCTGCTGGTCATGGGACCAAGCGTACGACCCGGCGGTGACGGGACCCGCGCTGCCTACGCGTGGCCGTCGCGGTGCTTGGCGGCGCACTTCCTGCACAGACCGAAGATCGCGAAGTGCTTCATGTCGGTCTCGAACCCGAAGGCGTCGCGGAGCTTGGCGGTGAACTCGGCGGCGATGTCCACATCGGCCTCGATGACGTCGCTGCAGTCGCGGCAGACCAGGTGGATGTGGTGGTGCCGGTCGGCGAGGTGGTACGTGGGCGCGCCGTGGCCGAGGTGGGCGTGCGAGACGAGCTTCAGCTCCTCCAGCAGCTCCAGCGTGCGGTAGACCGTGGAGATGTTGACGCCGGAGGCGGTCTTGCGCACCTCGGCGAGGATCTCGTCCGGGCTGGCGTGCTCCAGGGCGTCGACCGCTTCCAGGACAAGCTGGCGCTGCGGGGTCAGGCGGTATCCGCGCTGCCGCAGGTCGGTCTTCCAGTCGGTGCCTTCGGTGCTCTCGGTGCTCACCACCCGGCCAGTGTAAGCGCGCGAAGGGGACCGCGGACTTCCTCCGCGGTCCCCTTCCTGCACAGCCTGTGGATATGTCCGGCCGGTCCGGTCCGGTCAGCGGAAGAAGGCGATGCCGTCGTCCGGCATGTCCGGGAGGTTGCGCGCCATCTCGGCGACTTCCTCGGGGGTGACGACCTTCTTCAGCTGGGCCGACATGTACGGGCGCAGCTCGACGTCCGGGGTGGTCTTCTCACCGACCCACATGAGGTCGCTCTTCACGTAGCCGTAGAGCCGCTTGCCGCCGCTGTACGGGCCGGAGGCGGCGGTGCGGGCGACCGCGTCGGTGGCCAGGTCGATCTGGGGCTTCTGGTCGGCGAGCTCGCCGTACCAGATCTCCACGACGCCCTGGTCGCGGACCATGACGACCTCGACCTTGCGGTCCTTGTCGATGCGCCAGTAACCCGACTCGGACTCCAGCGGCCGCACCTTGTTGCCTTCGGTGTCGAGGACCCAGGTGTGGGAGGTGTACTGGAGGAAGTCCCGGCCGTCGTGGCTGAAGACGACCTCCTGGCCGAAGTTGCACTTCTCCTCGCCCGGGAAGTCGAAGACTCCCGCACCCTCCCAGTTGCCCAGGAGGAAGGCGAGGGGGACGAGTCCCGGATTCAGGTCGGACGGGATCTGGATCATGATTGGCTGCTCAGGCGATCTGTGGGAGGGGTTCCGGCGCGGTCAGCTGGGCGGATGCTCAGCGCTGACCCTGGTACAGCTTCTTGACGGCCAGGCCGGTGAAGGCGAGGACGCCGACGCAGACCAGGACCAGCAGGGAGGTGAAGACTGCCTCAAGCACGGGGTGCTCCTCGGAGGATTCGTTCGGGGGAGGTACGGCCGGTCCCCAAGCCTACTGGCCCGGGGACCGGCGCACTGTGTGAGGTGGGCCGTACCGCTCGTCGCGGGGCTCAGCCCAGCAGCTGGTGCTGCAGGATCACCGTCTGGTGGAAGGGGACGGTGGCCACCTCGCCCTTGCGGGTCTGGAGGATCACGGCCTGGATGTCACCGGACTGGATGCACGCGACCTTGACCTGCTCGTCGCCGAACGGGGCGGATTCCTTGCGGAGCGAGATCCCGCGCAGGTCCGGCTGCGGCTGGACGCCCTTGGCCTTGGCCCAGTCGCTGTCGCCCTCGATCCGCTTGACGCCGTTCAGCCTCAGGTCGGAGCCGCAGCCCTTCCACGCGTCCGTGAACCCGGACGCGTGGAAGCGCAGCAGGTAGATCCGGGTGCGGGTGCCGTCCGGGGTGGTCCAGCCGCGCGCCACGATCTGGCGCAGGCCATTGTCCGTGAAGTCCTGCTTCAGCCGCTCGCGCACGGCGGGCTCGTATTCCTCCAGGAAGGTGTCCGCGGACACCTCCGAATCCTTCTCCAGCTTCAGCGTGGCGTCCGGGGCGGACCCCTTCGATGCCGGCAGGAGCAGCTCCGTCAGACCGGCGTAGTGGATGCCGTCCGGGTTGTCCTTGGCGAAGGGCAGGGCCGCGCCGGGGGGCAGGGTGGGCTTGACCAGTGCCGGGTACACCCAGCGGCCGTCGTCCCGGGTGGACAGGCCGGGGATGTCGGTGCGCTCGGGCTGGGCGATCCCGTACGCGGCCCCCGTGCCGGCGGCGGCGAAGACGACGACGGCGGCGGTCCACCGCAGGAAAGCGAACAGCCTGCGGCGGTTCTTGGGCGCCGGGGCCGCGGCCTGCGGCGCTGCGAGGGGTTCCGCGGGGGCGGTGGCGACCGGGGCTGCGACGGCGTCGGCCGGGGCCCCGGTGGTGTTCTGCTCGGTCACGCGGACTCCCCGGGGGACTTCAGGTGGCTCAGCTGGTTCTTGAAGAAGGCGACGGCGTCGGAGGTCTGGAAGGGCGTGCGCCCGTACGCGCGGAAGTTGACCAGTACGTCCCCCTCGACCGCCACGCAGTAGAGGGAGTCGACCTTCTCCTTCTTCTCGTCCTCACCGACGGCCAGCAGCGAGCACTTGGCGTCCGGGAAGCCGTCCACCTTCGGCGCCTCCCGGCCGTCGCCGGCGAATTCGAGGAGCTTCTTGCTGATCTCGGAGAACTTCCCCAGGGCCTGCGGGTCGGCCTGCATGATGCTGACCTCCACGACCACGTCGCCGTGGCGCCCGGTGTAGCCGCGCCCCGCCAGGCCCTTCAGCTTCAGGTCGGCCAGCATGTCGTCGCGCTTCTTGCGCTCCGAGCTGGACAGTCCGTTCCTGGCTTCCTTGAGGTTCTCGACGGCCTTCTCGCCGGAGACGAAGAAGTTGTTGCCGTCGCCGTCGAGGTCGGGGCCGAGCGAGAAGCCGCCCGGAACCGGGAGCAGCTTGCCCGTGAGGGCGTTCGGGGGTACCTCCGCGGCCTCCTCGGCCGTCGGGACCCGCTCGCCCGCAGCCACCCAGTAGGCGGTGGGCGCGGTCCTGTCGGCGCCCGCGATCGCGGAGAAGCCCCAGACGCCACCGCCCACGAGGACGGCGGCGGCCACGCCCGCGGCGATGAGGGCGAGTTTCTTACGGCCCGCCGTACGCGCGGGCTTCGCCGGCTCGTGAGCCGGGGCCTCGGCCTCTGCCGGGGCCGGAGTCGGCGCCTGAGCCGGCTCCTGAGCGGGGGCCAGAGCCGGGGTCATGTCGTTCTGCGGCTCGGTCACAGTCGCTCCAGCTGTCGCTTGGCCAGGTCGATGACATCGCTCTCGGAGATGTTCCGGCCGCGTTTGTCGTTGTAGAAGACCTCAACGACGATGTCGCCACGCCGGACGATGGCCCGGGACTGGCGCATCGGGTAGTAACCCGGCTTCTCGCGGAGCTCCGAGAACACCCAGACCCGCCCGAGGTCCGCGGGGACGCCCGGGATTGCCGCACCGCCGTTGCCCGCGTACTTCTTCTCGGACATGTAGCCCGACTGGTCCCGCTGGAACTCGTTGGCCCCGGCGAAGTCATTGAACTGCACCAGCCGGACCTCCGTGACCCGGTCGTCCTCCTCCCACATCTCGGTGGCGACCCGCCGGAAGCTGTCGCTCGCCAAATCGCTGAGGGCCGGGCCCGGCCGTTCGAAGTGGCTCGCGAAGGAGTCGAGGGTGTCGTAGCCGGGTTCCTCGATGATCTTCGCCCCGCCCGGTGCCTCGATCAGCAGCTTGCTGATGTCGTCATCGGTCTTGTGCCAGCGGTTGGCGTTGATCGTCTTGTTCGTGGTGGCGTCGTCCGGCACGAGGGCCTTCGGCGTCACCAGCTTCTGCTGGGCCAGCGGCGGCAGCGGGGTGGGTTCGCGGTGGTACTGGACGGCGTAACCGGTGACGGTCCCGGCGAGGACGCCGAGGGCGGCCGCGCCCGCGATCAGGAGGGTCGTACGGGCCGGGCGGCGGCGCGGGGCGGGCCCGGCCGCGGTCACGTCCGGCGCGTCCGGCACATCCGGCGTGTCCGGGGTGTCCGGGGTGTTCGATTCCGGGCCGGTCTCCCCCTCTTTCCGCTGCTCAGGGAAGGTTTGTTCGTGTTCCAAAGGGTCCCCCCACAGGACATGCGACGCGGGTTCGATTACCCGCGCGTACCGATGACCCGATCTTGGGGGAAGCAGTTGTATGGATGCTTATTACATTCTTATCTCGCTCGGTCCGCGCCCCGTCTCAGTCCTCGTGACGACGCTTTCCGTCCAGTTCGTCCCACCACTCGTCGGACTTGGGATCGCCCGAGGGATCGTCCCACCAGCGGTCGTCCGGGCCGCGCCGGTTGGCGATCATCGCGGCGACCGGCGGGATGACCATGGCGACGACGCACATGGCCACCGCGGCCTCGACCGAAAACAGGCGCACGAAGGACCAGGCGGAGACGAAGAGGAACAGGCATCCGCCCATGAGCAGGAAGTAGACGCGCCGACGCCGGGCGTACATGACTCCAGCGTAGGGCCGGGCCCTGCGAAGGCAAGGCACGCGGACGGCACGAAGGGCCGCACCCCGGTCCAGTGGCGTCCAACCCCCGGGGGTGCGGCCCTTCGGCCGGTTCAGCTGTCGATCAGACCGCGATCGCCACGTCCGTCACGCCGCCGGCCTCGGCGACGACGACGTTGCGGTCCGCCGTGGCACCCGGGACGAGCGCACGCAGCGTCCAGGAGCCGGTGGCCGCGTAGAAACGGAACTGGCCGGTCGCCGAGGTCGGGACCTCCGCGGTGAACTCGCCGGTCGAGTCCAGCAGGCGGACGTAGCCGGACACCGGCTCGCCCTCCTTGGTGATCTGACCCTGGATCGCGGTCTCACCGGGCTTGAGCGTCGCGAGGTCGGGCCCGCCGATGGGTGCTCCACACATGTTCTCTGTCCTGTCCTAGAGAGTCGTACTGGCTTCTACGGGCCCTGCGTGCCCGGCAGGGTTACTTGTTGGCGCCGAGCTCGATCGGCACGCCGACCAGGGAGCCGTACTCGGTCCACGAGCCGTCGTAGTTCTTGACGTTCTCCTGACCGAGGAGCTCGTGCAGGACGAACCACGTGAGCGCGGAGCGCTCGCCGATGCGGCAGTAGGCGATGGTGTCCTTCGCCAGGTCGACCTGCTCCGCCTGGTAGAGGGCGGTCAGCTCCTCGTCCGACTTGAAGGTGCCGTCGTCGTTGGCGTTCTTCGACCACGGGATGTTGCGGGCGCTCGGCACGTGGCCGGGGCGCTGCGACTGCTCCTGCGGGAGGTGGGCCGGGGCGAGCAGCTTGCC
Organism: Streptomyces sp. NPDC006463; assembly: GCF_042870715.1. Taxonomy (NCBI): domain Bacteria; kingdom Bacillati; phylum Actinomycetota; class Actinomycetes; order Kitasatosporales; family Streptomycetaceae; genus Streptomyces; species Streptomyces sp. NPDC006463. The sequence goes on from NZ_JBIAHP010000014.1 coordinate 161,955, forward strand.
GGAGAACTCGTCGGGCGAACGGACGTCGACCAGGTTCAGGGAGCCGATCGCCGCCACGACGTCGTCGCGGAACGCGCGGATCGACGTGTCCTGCGCCTTGGCCTTGTACTGCGTGGCGGGGCGGTTGGGGACGTCCTTGCCGTCGACCAGGTCGCGGGAGTCGAGCTCCCACTTCTTGCGGCCGCCGTCGAGGAGCTTCACGTCCTGGTGGCCGTAGAGCTTGAAGTACCAGTAGGCGTAGGACGCGAACCAGTTGTTGTTGCCGCCGTAGAGGACGACGGTGTCGTCGTTGGAGATGCCCTTGGCGGAGAGGAGCTTCTCGAAGCCCTCCTGGTCCACGAAGTCGCGGCGGACCGGGTCCTGGAGGTCCTGCTTCCAGTCGATCCGGACGGCGTTGGTGATGTGGTTCTTGTCGTAGGCGGACGTGTCCTCGTCCACCTCGACGATGACGACGTCGGCGTCGTTCAGGTGGGCCTCGACCCAGTCGGCGTCTACGAGGACGTCGCTGCGGCTCATGGTGTTCTCCTCCGGGGCAGTGTGCGGCGGGGCGGTGCGGATACTGCTGCAAACCGGCTGGACCGGCTGCGGGTGTTGCTTGGTGCGTGCGTCCGGGTACCTCGAAGTTCTCCCCGGTGCGGGGAGGCTCAGGGGATCAGGAGGCAGGTGCGGTCACGCGGGAAGGGCCGTCGTCCGGCTGATGGAGCGGATGCGCTCACACGTCACATGGATCGACAGAGCATGGCGGCGACGCGACACAGGTCTACTGCCCGCCGCTTCGTGAGGTCCGCCTGCTGATGCTTCATAGCCATGGATCGTAGGGACGAATCAGCCGCCCTGTCACCGGTGTGTCATATTCCGAGACAGGATCGTCCGAATGGTGGGATAGGAGCTCCGCGGACGGCCGCCGCGCCGCCCTCCGGAGCCGCCCTGCGGCCCGTCCTTCTGCGGATCGGACCGCTCCGTCTCACGATCCGGCCAGCGCCACGTCCGTACCGCCCAGCGTGAGGTGCACACCGGCCTCGTCCGAGGTCAGGGCGGACAGGTGCAGCCCGGACGGCAGCCCGCTGTCGAGGGTGCGGTCGAAGTCGGTCTTCTTGCGGATCAGCTTCTCGACGCCGGGGATGCCCTCGCCCGGCACCTCGTCGGCGCGCACCCGGACGATCCGGCCGCCCTTGCCGTCCTGCGCGTCTTCCAGTGTGATGGTCGACACCACGCTGCGCGTGAGCGTCTTGCCCAGGAGGTCCACCGCCGCGGTCACCTTCACCTTGCCCGGCGCCCCGCCGTAGGAGAGCGTCGCGCCGGTCTGCGAGGCCGCGGTCAGGTCCGTGTACGTGATCAGGCCGGTGCCCTCGGCACGCTTGGCCGTGCCGCCGCTGTAGTCCCCGTTCAGCTTCACGTCGCGGAAGCTCGCGTCGAGCTCGGAGAGCCGCGTCTTGCGGCCCTCCGCGGCGACGTCCACGCCGCGGAGCCTCAGGTCCACCCGGTCCAGGTCGTGGCTGAGCGCCTGGGTGAGGAACGGGAATCCGTGGATATCCACCTCCGCGGTCCCGGCCAGCCCCTGCCGGGCCTGGATCCGGTCGGCCAGCCGGTTCTCGGCATAGCCGACCGCCCAGCGGTCCACGCCCGCGAACAGGGCTCCGAGAACCACTCCGATGATCACTACGGCGCGCAGGAAACGCACGTGCCACTCCCCCTACTAGTCGGTACGTGCGTTCTAGTGGACCATGTCCGTTGTCGGGGACAGATCAGCCCACCACCCGGCCGATCAGGTACACGGCGGGTGCGGCGGCCGCCAGCGGCAGCGCGACACCGGCCGTCATGTGGACGAACTTCGACGGGTAGTCGTACGCCGCCACGCGCAGCCCGATCAGCGCGCACACCCCGGCGGCGAGGCCGAGCAGCGCCCCGCCCACCCCGATGTCGGTCAGCCCGCCGACGGCGATGCCCGCACCGCAGGCCGCGGCCAGCGAGACGCCGACGGAAGCCTGGGTGGGCAGCGGCAGCGCGCGGGCGAACACGGTGACGGCGACGGCGGCCGCGCCGACGGTGACGGCGGCGGTGTCCGCGGCCAGGTAGCCGGCGCAGACGATGGCGAGCGCGGCCGAGGCCACCGTGGCCATCAGGCCGTACATCCGCTCGTCGGGGTCGGCGTGGCTGCGCAGCTGGAGCACGAGGGTGAGCAGCACCCAGGCTCCGAGGGTGCCGATGATCGCGCCCGGGCGGTACGCGTCGTCCACCGCGAGCACGGCCACGTCGGCGACGACGGCTCCGGCGAAGGCGAGGGCGATGCCCTGGCGGGCCGGCCACATGCCGTTGAGGCGGAACCAGCCGGCCGCGGTGAGGCCCTGGAGGGCGACCAGCGGCAGGAGCAGCGCGTACTGCCCCAGGGCCGCGGCGGCGGCGAGCAGCACCCCGAGGACGGCGGTCAGTATGGCCGACTGCGGACCGGGGTCGATGATCGGCGACCGGCCCTCGGCGCGGGCCAGGGCCGGGTCGACGGCGCGGACGGTGTTGCCGCCGAGGGTGGGCGGGGAGTACTCCGGCTCCTCCTCCGGAACCTCCGGCAGCCCCGGGACCGGGACCTCAGCCGGGGCCGGGGCCGGGGTTTCGGCGGCGGCCTGCGGCGGCAGGTAGGCGGTCTGTTCGGCCGGGGCCTCGTGGGACCAGTCCTGGGCCGGGGCCGGAGCCTGGATCTCGTCGCGGAACCAGCCGTCCGGCGCTGCCGGCTGCTGCGGCTGCGGCTGCTGCTGCGCGGGATCCGTGTACGGCGGCAAGTACGCCGTCTCGGCCGCCCACTCCTGGGCCGGAGCCGGGGCGGGAACCGGAGTCACCTCGTCGCGGAACCAGCCCTCCGGCGCGGCCGGCTGCTGCGGCTGCTGCTGCTGCTGCTGCTGCGCGGGATCCGTGTACGGCGGCAAGTACGCCGTCTCGGCCGCCCACTCCTGGGCCGGAGCCGGGGCGGGAACCGGAGTCACCTCGT
>NZ_JBIAHP010000014.1:165033-203538 GCF_042870715.1 Streptomyces sp. NPDC006463
TCGCGGAACCAGCCCTCGGGCGCGGCCTGCTGCCCCGGCACCCCGCCCGGCGGCGGCGGCACCGGCTGATAGCCGGTGTCCCAGGTGTCGGCCTGCCAGGTCTGCGTCCCGTACGGGTCCTGCTGCTGCGCGTACTCCTGCTGCTGGTGCTGCTGGTGCTGCTGTTCTTCAGGCGTGCTCATGGCTCCCGCTCACCCGCCCGCGAACGGCGGGAGCACCTCGACGGTGCCCCCCTCGGTCAGCAGGACGGAATCGTGCGGGCGCTTGCCCACAGGCTCATCGTTCACGAGGAAGGAGCAGCGCAGCAGGACCCGGGTCAGCTCCCCGGGGTGGCGTTCCCGCACGCCGTCGAGCGCCTCGGCCAGTGTGCGCGCCGAGTACGGCTCCTCCGCCGTCTTGGCCGCGGCCTTGGCCGCCGCCCAGTAGCGGATGGTTCCGGTTGCCACTGCAGCTCCTATCGTCGGCTCTCTACCGTCGGCCTCCATCATGACCCCTCCCACCCCGCACTCCGGTGCGCCTGCGCACGCCCCGTATGCGCCCGGCAGGCTCGGCGGTACCGCTCGGCGGACCCCCGATCCGGTGAAACCGGGGCATACGCAGGGCAGGGGCGTGGCAGGAACCACAGAATGGGAAGGAACACAGACCTCGGCCACGTAAGGGCCGGTGGGCTATTCTGCTGGGAAGAGGATCCGGGCAACGTTGCCCCCGGGTCCTTTTGTGCTTTCAGCGCGTTGAACGAACCGAGAACAGACGAGAACGAACGAGAACGACGGCATCCGTCCGGGCCCCAGGGCGCGGGGCCGGGCGGACACCGCACAGCGACACCACGTACGAAGCAGTACCGCGCACGTCCTCGACGGGACCGAGGAGGAACCGACGTGATGGACCAGCGAACCATGTTCGACCGACCGACCGGCACCGGGCGGGGTGGTCGGGCATGAGCTCACTCCTGCTGCTGACCAACGCCCTGCAGCCGTCCACCGAAGTGCTGCCCGCCCTCGGCCTGCTCCTGCACAACGTGCGGGTGGCCCCCGCCGAGGGCCCGGCCCTCGTGGACACCCCGGGTGCCGACGTCATCCTCGTGGACGGCCGCCGCGACCTGCCGCAGGTGCGGTCGCTGTGCCAGCTGCTCCGCTCCACCGGGCCGGGCTGCCCGCTCATCCTGGTCGTCACCGAGGGCGGCCTCGCGGCCGTGACCGCCGACTGGGGCATCGACGACGTGCTCCTGGACACCGCCGGTCCCGCCGAGGTCGAGGCGCGGCTGCGGCTGGCCACCGGCCGCCAGCAGCTGGGCTCGGACGACTCCCCCATGGAGATCCGCAACGGCGACCTGTCGGTGGACGAGGCGACGTACTCCGCCAAGCTCAAGGGGCGGGTGCTGGACCTCACCTTCAAGGAGTTCGAGCTGCTCAAGTACCTCGCGCAGCACCCGGGCCGGGTCTTCACCCGGGCCCAGCTGCTGCAAGAGGTGTGGGGCTACGACTACTTCGGCGGTACCCGGACGGTCGACGTCCACGTACGGCGGCTGCGCGCGAAGCTCGGTCCCGAGCACGAGTCGCTGATCGGTACGGTCCGCAACGTCGGCTACCGCTTCGTCACGCCCGAGAAGGTCGAGCGGGCGGCGGCGGAAGCGGCGGCGAAGGCAGCGGCGAAGGCCGCCGCACAGACGGGCGGGCAGACGGGCGGGCAGACCGGCGCGGCGGTCACCCAGTCGGCGGAAGACCCTGTGAGCATCCACTCGGCAGGACGCCCTGCCCAGAGGTAGGTCACCCCGCGTAGACTTCCCGCGTGGCCAAGGTGACGCGGGATGACGTGGCGCGACTTGCGGGTACCTCTACCGCCGTCGTGAGCTACGTCATCAACAACGGACCCCGGCCGGTTGCCCCGGCCACGCGCGAGCGTGTCCTCGCCGCGATCAAGGATCTGGGCTACCGCCCGGACCGGGTCGCCCAGGCGATGGCTTCGCGGCGCACCGATCTCATAGGCATGATCGTCCCCGATGCCCGTCAGCCGTTCTTCGCGGAGATGGCGCACGCGGTCGAGCAAGCCGCCGCCGAGCGCGGAAAGATGGTGCTCGTCGGGAACTCCGACTACCGCGACGAGCGCGAGGTCCACTACCTGAGGGCCTTCCTCGGGATGCGGGTCTCGGGCCTGATCCTGGTCAGCCAGGGCATGAGCGAGCGCGCGGCGTCGGAGATCGAGGCGTGGGACGCCCGGATCGTGCTGCTGCACGAACGCCCCGAGGCCATCGACGACGTCGCGGTGATCACCGACGACATCGGCGGCGCGCAGCTCGCGACCCGGCACCTGCTGGAGCACGGGCACGCGTACGTGGCATGCATCGGCGGGGTGGAGAACACCCCGTCGGTCGGCGACCCGGTCGCGGACCACGTCGAGGGCTGGAGGCGGGCGATGCTGGAGGCCGGCCGCTCGGTGGAGGGCCGGCTCTTCGAGGCCCCGTACAACCGCTACGACGCCTACACCGTGGCCCTGGAGGTGCTGTCCGGCCGGGACCGCCCGCCGGCGATCTTCTGCGCCACGGACGACCAGGCCATCGGCGTGCTGCGGGCCGCGCGCGAGCTGCGGATCGACGTGCCGGGGGAGTTGGCCGTCGCCGGCTTCGACGACGTGAAGGAAGCGGCCCTGACGGACCCGCCCCTCACCACCATCGCCTCGGACCGCCCGGCGATGGCCCGCGCGGCGGTGGACCTGGTCCTGGACGACGCCCTGCGCGTGGCCGGCTCCCGCCGGGAACGGCTCAAGCAGTTCCCGTCGGCGCTGGTGATCCGCCGGTCCTGCGGCTGCCGTTAGCCGTCCGGCGGTGAGCCGGACGGCATGCCCGGCCCGGACGGCGTGCCCGGCCCGGTCGGCGCCGGGCACCGCCGTCCGGATTCATATCGGGCATACGCGGTTCTGTCGGGCTTCTCAGCGGGGACTCAGGAAGCTCTCATGAACCGCGGACAGAGTCATCACCATGACCGACAGCTTCCGCCGCGAAGGCGAGTACCCGCAGGAGAACCGCCCGACCCAGCCGGCGCAGCACGCCGCGGCAGGCGGCTACCCGCCGCCGCCCGTGTACCCGCCCGCCGCGCCGGGGTGGCACGAGGCGCACCAGCCCCCGGTCGTCATCCAGGGGGAGACCGTCCCGGCGGCTCCGACGGCCCAGGTCCCGGCGACGCACGCCGCCCCCCGCGCCAAGCGGCCGGTCGCGCTGCTGGCCGCCGTAGCCCTCGCCGCGGCCGTGGTCGGCGGGGGCACCGCGGCCGCCGTCCAGCAGCTGATGGGCTCCCAGAACGCCGCCCGGGGCGGCGGCGTCAACGGCACCAACGTCTCGCAGTCCAGCAGCGGCACCGTCGCCGGCGTCGCCGAGCAGGTCAGCCCGTCCGTGGTCCGCATCGACACCCGCACCGGCTCCGGTCAGGGCACCGGCTCCGGCATCGTCATCACCGCCGACGGCGAGATCGTCACCAACAACCACGTCGTCAGCGGCGCCACCGAGATCCAGGTGACGATGAGCGACGGCAAGAAGTACCAGGCCAAGACCGTCGGGACCGACCCGGACAAGGACCTGGCCCTGATCAAGCTGGCGGGCGCGAGGGGTCTCAGGGCCGCCCAGCTCGGCGACTCCGGCAGCCTGAAGGTCGGCGACCAGGTCGTCGCCATCGGCTCCCCCGACCGCCTCACCGGCACGGTCACCAGCGGCATCGTCTCCGCCCTCGACCGCGAGGTGAACGTCCCGAAGTCCGAGCAGCGGTCGCCGCAGCGCCAGGGCGGCAACGACGGCTGGCCGTTCTCGTACGGCGGGCAGCAGTTCAACGGGAACACGGGGTCGGAGACCACCTCGTACAAGGCCATCCAGACGGACGCCTCCCTCAACCCCGGCAACTCCGGCGGCGCCCTCGTCAACCTCAACGGCGAGATCGTGGGCATGCCTTCCGCGATCTACTCCCCCGCAGGCGACAGCTCCTCCGCCGGCAGCGTCGGCCTCGGCTTCGCCATCCCGGTCAACACGATCAAGGCCGACCTGGACTCCCTCCGCAAGGGCGGCTCCGGCGGCACCGGCACGGGCTCCGGCAGCAGCGGCTCCGGCAGCGCCGCAGGCGGCGTCGGCACCTCCTACTGAGACCCTGGATCCTGGTACGTGCCACCGAAAACCACCCCTGGGGGACCGAGATGAATCCGGCCGAAGGCGACCAGCAGCGGATCCTCGTCGTGGACGACGAGCCGGCCGTACGCGAGGCCCTGCGCCGCAGCCTCGCCTTCGAGGGGTACGCCGTACAGACCGCCGTCGACGGGCTCGACGCCCTCGACAAGGCGGCCTCGTACGCCCCCGACCTGATCGTCCTGGACATCCAGATGCCCCGGATGGACGGCCTGACGGCGGCCCGCAGGCTGCGCGCCGCAGGCAGCGTCACCCCGGTCCTGATGCTCACCGCCCGCGACACCGTCGGCGACCGCGTCACCGGCCTGGACGCGGGCGCCGACGACTACCTCGTCAAGCCCTTCGAGCTCGACGAGCTCTTCGCCCGGGTCCGTGCCCTGCTGCGCCGCAGCTCCTACGCCGTCCCGCAGGCCGGCGAGGCGGGCCACGAGAACGCGCTGACCTTCGGCGACCTGCGCATGGACCTCACGACCCGCGAGGTGACCCGCGCCGGACGCCCGGTGGAGCTGACCCGTACCGAGTTCACCCTGCTGGAGATGTTCCTCGCGCACCCGCGCCAGGTCCTGACCCGCGAGCAGATCCTCAAGACCGTCTGGGGCTTCGACTTCGAGCCCAGCTCCAACTCCCTGGACGTCTACGTGATGTACCTGCGCCGCAAGACCGAGGCGGGCGGCGAGCCGCGCGTGGTCCACACCGTGCGCGGGGTGGGCTACGTCCTGCGCGCCGGCGAGAGCGGGCCCGAGTGAGCCGCATGAACCCGGCCGCCAGATTCCGCGCCCTCCCGCTGCGCTCCCGCCTGGCTCTGCTGGTCACGGTGGCGGTGGCGCTCGCCGTGGCCGCGGTCGCGGCGGTCTCCTGGGTGATGGTGCGGACCCAGCTCCGCAACCAGCTGGACCAGTCCCTGCGGGCGACGAACCCGAGCGAGCAGGTGCTCCGCCGCCTGAACCAGGGCTGTGCGTCCCCGCCGGCCCAAGCCCAGCCGGACATCGCCGGAAACCTCAACCCGACGGTCCAGATCCTCGCCGCCGACGGCAGTCACTGCTGGGTGAGCGGCCGGACCGACCTGCCGGTCACCCAGACCGACAAGGACGTGGCGGCCGGACGGCTCGGCAGGGTCCTGCACGACGAGACGACGGACGACGGCGTCGGCATGCGCGTCTACACGATCCCCGCGCGGGCCCAGCCCGGCGGCCCGCTCTTCGCGATCGCGGTCGCCAAGCCGCTCGCCGACATCGACAAGCCGCTGTCCACCCTGGCCTGGATCCTGCTGTTCGTCTCCGGCATCGGCGTCCTCGGCGCGGGCGCGGCCGGGCTGTGGGTGGCCCGCACCGGGCTGCGCCCGGTCGACGAACTGACCGGCGCCGTCGAGCACATCGCCCGGACCGAGGACCTGACCGTACGGATCCCCGACGAGGGCGACGACGAGATCGCCCGCCTGTCGCGGTCCTTCAACTCCATGACCGCCGCGCTCGCCTCCTCCCAGGACCGGCAGGCCCAGCTCATCGCCGACGCCGGGCACGAGCTGCGCACCCCGCTCACCTCGCTGCGTACGAACATCGAGCTGCTCGCGCGCAGCGAGGAGACCGGCCGGGCCATCCCGCCCGACGACCGCAGGGAGCTGCTGGCCTCGGTCAAGGCACAGATGACGGAGCTGGCCGCGCTGATCGGGGACCTCCAGGAGCTGTCCCGCCCGGACGCCGTGTCCCCGGGCCCGCTCCAGGTGGTGGCCCTGCACGAGATCGCCGGGGCCGCGCTGTCCCGGGCCCGGCTGCGCGGTCCGGAGCTGAACTTCAGCTCCGCCCTGGAGCCCTGGTACGTACGGGGCGAGGCGGCGGCCCTGGAGCGGGCCGTGGTCAACGTCCTGGACAACGCGGTGAAGTTCAGCCCGCCGGGCGGCGCGGTCGAGGTGACGCTGCGGGCGGGCGAGCTGACCGTACGGGACCACGGTCCGGGCATCCCGGCCGAGGACCTGCCGCACGTCTTCGAGCGGTTCTGGCGCTCCCCGTCGGCCCGCGCCCTGCCCGGCAGCGGCCTGGGCCTGTCGATCGTGGCCCGTACGGTGGCACGCGCGGGCGGGAGCGCCGAGCTGCGGGCGGCGGCTGGCGGCGGCCCGGGCACGGAGGCGGTGCTCCGCATCCCGGGGGCGCCGACGCCGCCGCCGCCCGAGCCGTCAGTTGTGCCGGATCAGTGAGGCGACCAGGCCGGAGCGGGTGTTCGGGAAGTCCATCGGGACGATCCCGAGCCCGGTCCGGCCGGCCAGCTCCCCGCCGTCGACGAAGGCGTGCACCTGCGGATTGAGCCGGTCGGAGTTCCAGCGGGGCGGCATGTACGCCGAGGTGCTGGTGTAGTTCACGAAGAGCTTGCCGGGCTGCTGGACGGCCTTGCGGAAGTGGTTCTCGATCTTGCCGCGCTTGGCGAACGGCTCGGCGTTCCAGTCGTCCTGGATGTCGAAGACGTTGCCGTCCCCGTAGCGCAGGCCGGGCAGGCCGCCGTTGTCCGCGAGCAGGACCACCTTGCCGCGGGCCTGGCCGAGCGAGGGCAGGGTGTCGGCGATCCGGAACAGCGGGCGCCAGCCGCGGTGGTCGAGGTAGTCGTCGAAGACGGCGCGGAAGGTTGCGTCGCTGTCCGTCGAGTACTCCTGCTTGAGCCGCATCAGCACGGTCTCGGTGGGGTGCGCGGCGAGGAAGTTCCAGCAGGCCACGAGCACGTCGCCGAACATCAGGTTCTGGTAGAAGGACCCGTGGTGGATGGCGAAGGAGCCGCCCGTCACGCGGCAGCGGACGTCGAGGAACCGGACGCCCGAGTCGAGTTGCTCGGCGATCGAGGTGTTCTGGCAGGCGACGTAGAGACCGCCCTGGCGGGCGCCGGAGTCGTGCGTGCCGGGGATGGTCATCCGCTGGAGGGCGGTGGAGTCGGCCAGACCCGCCATCCAGTCCTGGGTGCCGAGCGTGCCGGCGGCGGCGGGTGTCGCCACCGCCGTCCCCATCACCGCCCCCGCGCCGGCCGCGGCCGCTCCGATCAGAAATGCCCGACGATCCAGTGCCATGCCCGCCCCTTTGCCGACCCGGTTGGTGGCACCGGATTATGGCGTGCGGCACCGGGCTTTACTACCCGTCGGTAGAGGTCAGCTTTCGAGCAACTCGGCCATCCTGCGCAGCCCTTGGGCGAGCTCGCGGCCGTTCGGGGCCTGCTCCGGGTCGGTCAGGCTCTGCACCATCACCCCGGTCAGCAGCGCGATGTGCAGGGAACCGAGGGACCGTACGTCCTCCTCGGTGACCTCCTCCTCGGACACCCCGGCCAGAACAGCGGCCACCATGCGCCGGTTGCGCCGCTGCCCCTCGGCCAGGACCGCGAGCAGCTCCGGCTGGGACTGCGCGTGCACGAAGGCCTCGACGGAGGCGGTCCAGAGCCAGCGCATCTCGCCGAAGTCCCGGATCTTGCGGTCCCAGGTGTCGGCGTACCGCTCCTCGGCGGTGTCCCCCTGCCCGGCGAGCCGGCCCGACCCGGCGGCCCACTCCTCCATGGCGTCGAACAGCGCCTGGTTGAGCAGGGCGTCGCGCGATCCGAAGTGGTAGCCGATCGCGGCCATGCTCACGTTCGAGGCGGTGGCGATATCGCGCACGGTCGTGCGCAGATAGCCCTTCTGCTCAAGGCAGCGCCGGGCTCCGGCCAGCAGGTCCTCGCGATTTCCCATGCCGGGATCGTATCCGCGCGCACACTTTTGGGCAGGCGCGCTAGACGTGCGTATTGCGCGCTTGCCCAAATCCTGGCAGGCTGATGACCGGCCCACCGACCAGCACACAGGGGAGAGCAACGCCATGCGCCACGAGCTGAAGATCGACGACCGGACGCTGTCCTACACGGACTTCGGCGGCACCGGCCGCCCGCTGCTCGCCCTGCACGGCGGGATGTCCGAGGGCCTCGCCTTCGCCGGCCTGGCCGAGCACCTCGGCGACACCTGGCGGGTCATCGCCCCCGACCAGCGCGGCCACGGCGACTCCGACCGCGCCCCCGACTACACCCGCGAGGGCTACGTCGCCGACGCCGTCGCCCTGCTCGACCACCTGGGCCTCGACGCCCCCGTGGCCCTCCTCGGCTACTCCCTCGGCGGGCTCAACGCCTACCACCTGGCCGCCGCCCACCCCGACCGGATCTCGGCCCTCATCGGCATCGACGCCACCGTCGAGATCGATCCGAACACCGAGGGGGGCCTCTTCGACTTCCTCCGCGGCATGCGGTACACCGCGGCCACCCGCGAGGAACTCCTCGACGCCGCCGGGCCCGTGGGCTCCTTGTTCGTCGCCCAGGCGCTGCGCCCGCTCCCCTCCGGCGAGGGCTGGCGGCTGCCGTTCCACCCGCAGGACATGCTCGACTCCGTCGAATCCTGCCGCGGCGACCACTGGAACACCTGGCTCGCGAGCACCTGCCCGGCCGTACTGATCCACGGGACCAGCAGCCAGGCGCTCCCGCAGGGCACCGCCGACGCGATGGTCACCCGGCGCCCCAAGACCTCGTACGCCCCGCTGGACGGGGACCACTTCGTGCCCTTCACCGACCCGCAGGGCGTCCACGAGGCCGTCGCGGCGTTCCTGTCCCCCCTCTGACCGCCCGGCCGACCGCTCCGGTACGGGGGTACGGAGCGGAAAAGCCGGAGGGGCGGCGGGCCGTCGGGCCCACCGCCCCTCCGGGCGTGCTGTACGCGGGTGTTACTTGACGACCGTGATCCGGCCCGCCGCCGGCGGGGCGATCGGGGTCGCCGCCGTCGACTTCGCCAGGAAGGCGTTGAAGCACTCCAGGTCGGGCGCGCCGACCAGCTTGTTCTTGTGCTCCTTCAGGACGGTGAAGCCGTCACCGCCGCCCGCGAGGAACTCGTTCATCGCGACCCGGTAGGTCTTGGCGGGGTCGATCGCCGCGCCGTTCAGCTTCACCGAGTCCACGACGATGCGGTCCGCACCCGTCTTCGTCATGTCCAGGGTGTAGGTGAAGCCCTTCGACACCTGAAGGATCTTCGGGTTCGGACCGTTGACCGGCCCGCTGACCTGCTGCTGGAGCGCGGTGATCAGCTGCGCGCCGGTCAGGTCCACGATGTTCATCAGGTTGTTGAACGGCTGGACGGTGTAGGACTCGCCGTACGTCACGACGCCGTCGCCCTCGGCCCCCGAGGCCTTGTACGCGAGGTCGGCACGGATGCCGCCCGGGTTCATGATGGCCAGCTGCGCGCCGCCCTTGTCGGCCGGAGCCAGCGCTTCGAGCTGCGCGTCAGCGATCAGGTCACCCAGCGGCTTCTCGTACGCCTCCGAGCCGCGGCCCGGGATGTCGGCGGAGATGAAGCCCTGCGGGCGGTTGGCGACCGGGGCCGCCAGCGCGCTCCAGCGCTGGATCAGCTCGGTCATGTCCGCGGCCTTGGGCTGGTCCCGGGTGACGACCTTGTTGACCGGCTTGGGCGCGCTGACCGGCGTACGGACGATGTCCTTGGTCTGCCGGTCGTAGGTGAGGGTGGTGTCCGTGAACAGCCGGCCGTAGGAGGCGGCCGAGGTCACCATGCGCGGGTTGCCCGCCGGGTCGGGGATGTTGCAGGCGTACGCCTGGTGCGTGTGGCCGGTCACCAGGGCGTCGACCTTCGGGTCCACGTTCTTGGCGATGTCCACGATCGCGCCCGAGACGCCGGCGCCGGCGCCCGGGGCGTCGCAGTCGTAGTTGTAGGCGCCGTTCGCGGGCAGACCGCCCTCGTGGATCAGCGCGACGATCGACTTCACGCCCTGCTTGTTCAGCTCGGCCGCGTACTTGTTGATCGTCTCGACCTCGTCGCCGAACTTGAGGCCCTTGACGCCCTCGGCGGTCACGACGTCCGGAGTGCCCTCCAGGGTGACGCCGATGAAGCCGATCTTCACGTCCCCCTTCTTCCAGATGAAGGTGGGATTCATCAGCGGACGCTTGGTCTTCTCGTCCGTGACGTTCGCGGCGAGGTACTTGAACTCGGAGCCGGTGAACTCCTTGCCCATCTCGAAGCAGCCCTCGACCGGGTGGCAGCCGCCGTACGCCATGCGGCGCAGCTCGGTCTTGCCCTCGTCGAACTCGTGGTTGCCCACGCTGGTGACGTCCAGCTTGAGCTTGTTCAGCGCCTCGACGCTCGGCTCGTCGTGGAAGAGCCCGGACAGCATCGGGCTGCCGCCGATCATGTCACCGGCCGCTGCGGTGACGGAGTACTCGTGGCCCTTGCGGGCTTCGCGCAGGCTGGTCGCGAGGTATTCGACCCCGCCCGCGGGTATGGCCTTGGTGGTGCCGTCGGCCTGACGTTCGGTCACATTGCCGGAGGAGCCCTGCGGGGGCTCCAGCGTGCCGTGGAAGTCGTTGAACGACAGCAGCTGCACGTCGACGGTCCGGCTCTTGGCGGCACCGCCACCACTCGCGGCTCCGGCCGGCAGTGCGGCGGCGACCATCGCCCCGGCCCCGGCCGTGACGGCGAGGGCGGTGAGGGTCAACCTGCGGGCGCGGTGGTGCCGTTGTGGCGTCGCTGACATTTATTCCCCTTTGTGGACAGCGAGACAAACTTGGGAGGTCCGCCGCAGCCTATTGTCAACGCGCGTAGCACGACAGGGGGTAACCGGTATCGAGCTGGTTACGTGCAGAAGACGGATCGCCGCTGGGGCGCACTCCGCCATGCACCCCTGGCGGTCGTAGGCTCGGGGTATGACTGACGCAGCAGCAGCGGCCCTGGAGCCGGGACGGCAGATCGAGACCCTCGACGAGCTGACGGAGGAACAGGCAGAAGCCGTGCTCGCCCTGATCGAGGACGCGGCGCGTACCGACGGGACCACGGCCGTGTCCGAGCAGGGGCGGCTCCAGCTGCGCGGAGGGCCGCGCGAGGGCATCCGGCACTTCCTCCTCACCGAGCAGGGCCGCCTCGCCGGATACGGGCAACTGGAGGACACCGACCCGGTGGAGGCCCCGGCCGCCGAGCTCGTCGTCCACCCGGCGCTGCGCGGGCGAGGCCACGGACGGGCGCTGGGCACGGCCCTGCTGGCCGCCTCCGGCAAGCGGATCCGGGTGTGGGCCCACGGCGGCAAGTCGGCCGCCCGGCACCTGGCCCAGGTGCTCGGCCTGACCCTCTTCCGCGAGCTGCGCCAGCTGCGCCGGCCGCTCGGCCCGGACGCGGACCCGCTGCCGGAGCCGGTGTTCCCGGCGGGTGTCACCGTACGGACCTTCGTGCCCGGCACCGACGACGCGGCCTGGCTCGCGGCGAACGCGGCCGCCTTCGCCCACCACCCCGAGCAGGGCTCGCTGACCCAGCGGGACCTGGGCGACCGGATCGCCCAGCCGTGGTTCGACGCCAAGGGCTTCTTCCTCGCCGAGCGCGAGGGAGAGCTGGTCGGCTACCACTGGACGAAGATCCACGAGGCCGAGCAGCTGGGCGAGGTCTACGTACTCGGCGTACGCCCCGGCGCCCAGGGCGGCGGCCTCGGCAAGGCCCTCACGGCGGTCGGCCTGCGCCACCTCGCCGCCGCGGGCCTGCCGACGGCGATGCTGTACGTGGACGCCGACAACCCGGCGGCCCTCGCCGTCTACGAGGGCCTCGGCTTCACCACCCACGAGGTCGACCTGATGTACCGCACGGAGAGCTGAGCGGCGCCGCGGCGCCGCCCGGGGGGTCCCCGCGTCCGGAGGGAGGGCCCGGGGGCGGCCCGGGGGCGGCGCACGCGGCGACGGCGCCGCACCGGCACGCGCTCCGGCCCACCCCACCCCCGGCAGGACGCAGTCGTGCACCCCGGCAGACCCGGGAAGCCACACGCCATTAACCGGGCATTCAGACGCGCTTGCGACCCTCCCCGCATGTACCCCCGACTCCGACTGACGGCCGACACTTCCGACGCGCCTGTCCTCCCGCTTGCGCGGAAGAATGGAGTCATGAGCCACAAGTCCAGCGCAGGCCCCACCGAGGTCCCCGCCCAGCACCCGTCTCACACGTCCGGCGCCATAGGCAACACGGCCGCAGGCAACACGGCCGTCACCGGCGCACACGCGCGGATTGGCTCCATCGCCGCGCACCGCCCGCACATCGATCTGGACCCCGATCTCGACGCCGACCTGGACGCCTACGACGACAAGGACGGCGACGAGCTCCCGCCCGGCCGGTTCCTCGACCGCGAGCGCAGCTGGCTGGCCTTCAACGAGCGGGTGCTGGAGCTCGCCGAGGATCCGACGACCCCGCTCCTGGAGCGCGCCAACTTCCTGGCGATCTTCGCGAGCAACCTCGACGAGTTCTTCATGGTCCGCGTGGCAGGCCTCAAGCGGCGCATCGCGACCGGCGTCGCCACCCGTTCGGCCTCCGGCCTGCAGCCCCGCGAGGTGCTGGACCTCATCTGGACCCGCTCGCGCGAGCTCATGGCCCGCCACGCCGCCTGCTTCCAGCAGGACATCTGCCCGGCGCTGGCCGAGGAGGGCGTCCACCTGATCCGCTGGCCGGACCTCACCGAGAAGGAGCAGGCCCGCCTCTTCACCCTGTTCCGCAACCAGATCTTCCCGGTGCTGACCCCGCTGGCCGTGGACCCCGCGCACCCGTTCCCGTACATCTCGGGCCTCTCCCTGAACCTGGCCGTGGTCGTGCGCAACCCGGTCAGCGGCCACCGCCACTTCGCCCGGGTCAAGGTCCCGCCGATCCTCTCCCGCTTCCTGGAGGCCTCCCCGCACCGGTACGTCCCGCTGGAGGACGTCATCGCCGCGCACCTGGAGGAGCTGTTCCCCGGCATGGAGGTGCTCGCGCACCACATGTTCCGGGTGACCCGCAACGAGGACCTGGAGGTCGAGGAGGACGACGCCGAGAACCTCCTCCAGGCCCTGGAGAAGGAGCTCATGCGGCGCCGCTTCGGCCCGCCCGTGCGCCTGGAGGTCGAGGAGTCCATCGACCCGGGCGTACTGGACCTCCTGGTGCAGGAGCTGAAGGTCAACGCCTCCGAGGTGTACCCGCTGCCCGGCCCGCTGGACCTGACGGCGCTCTTCGGGATCGCCTCCCTGGACCGGCCCGAGCTGAAGTACCCCAAGTTCATCGCCGGCACCCACCGTGACCTGGCCGAGGTCGAATCCGCGTCCGCGCCGGACATCTTCGCCGCGCTGCGCGAGCGGGACGTGCTGCTGCACCACCCGTACGACTCCTTCTCCACGTCGGTGCAGGCCTTCCTGGAGCAGGCCGCGGCCGACCCGGACGTCCTCGCGATCAAGCAGACGCTGTACCGGACCTCCGGCGACTCCCCGATCGTGGACGCCCTGGTCGACGCCGCCGACTCCGGCAAGCAGGTCCTCGTGCTCGTCGAGATCAAGGCCCGCTTCGACGAGCAGGCCAACATCAAATGGGCCCGCAAGCTGGAGGAGTCCGGCTGCCACGTCGTCTACGGCCTGGTGGGCCTCAAAACCCACTGCAAGCTGTCGCTCGTGGTCCGCCAGGAGGGCGACACGCTGCGCCGCTACTCGCACGTGGGCACCGGCAACTACCACCCCAAGACCGCCCGGCTCTACGAGGACCTCGGCCTGCTCACCGCCGACCCGCAGGTCGGCGCGGACCTCTCCGACCTCTTCAACCGGCTGTCCGGCTACTCGCGCCGCGAGACCTACCGCCGGCTGATGGTGGCGCCGCGCTCGCTGCGCGACGGACTGATAGCCCGGATCGACAAGGAGACCGCCCACTACCAGGCCGGCCGCCCCGCGTACGTGCGCATGAAGATGAACTCGATCGTCGACGAGGCCCTCATCGACTCGCTGTACCGGGCCTCGCAGGCGGGCGTCCCGGTCGACATCTGGGTCCGCGGCATCTGCGCGGTGCGCCCAGGAGTCCCCGGGCTCTCGGAGAACATCCGGGTCCGCTCGATCCTCGGCCGCTTCCTGGAGCACTCCCGGGTCTTCGCCTTCGGCAACGGCGGCGAGCCCGAGGTGTGGATCGGCAGCGCCGACATGATGCACCGCAACCTCGACCGTCGTATCGAGGCACTGGTCAGGGTCGCCGACCCGGCCCACCGCGCGGCCCTGGACCGGATGCTGGAAACCGGGATGTCCGACGCCACCTCCTCCTGGCACCTGGGCCCGGACGGCGAATGGACCCGGCACAGCACGGACGCGGAAGGCCAGCCGCTGCGGCACGTACAGGAGATGCTCATAGACGCCCGGAGGCGCCGGCGTGGCTCAGCCAAACCATGAATCGACGGCATGCGCAGGTGACGTGCTCGGCGCGTACCTGCGGGCCCAGGCCACCGCTTTCCTCCGCGGGCTGCGCCTGCACGAGGAGAGCGGGGCGGATGCCGCGGAGGGCAGTGATGCGGCGCGCAGCCTGCGGGGGGCTGCGCGCCGGATCAGCGGATCCCTGGCCACCTTCCGGGTGGTGACCGAGTCCTCCTGGGCGGACGGACTGCGCACCGAGCTGGTGTGGCTGTCCTCGACCCTGGCCGACGAGCACGCGTACGCCGCCCGGCTGGACCGGCTGATGGACGCGCTGCACCGGCTGTCGGGGAGCTCCGAGGTCCCGGCGCCGCGCGGCTCGGCCGGCGCGCTCACGGTGGGCTCGGCACGGGCGGGCGCGCTGCTGGAACGCCAGCTGACCCTGGCCCGGACCCGCTCCCACTCGGCCACGCTCCAGGCGCTCGGTTCCGCCCGCTTCCACGCGGTGGCGGACGCGGTCGCGGTGCTCGCCTCCGAGGTCCCGCTGGACTCGGTCGCGGCCCGGGGGCGGGTGGAGGACGTCCTGGTCCCACTGGCAGCGGTGGCCGAAACCCGTCTGTCGGCCGCGGTCACGACCCTGCCGCCGGCCGAGGACACGCACCCGTACAACGCGGACCACGACGGCCGCTGGCACGAGGTACGCCGCCTCCTGCGGGTCCACCGGTACGCCCGGGAAGCCTTGGGCGAGGACGTGACGCGGGCGGCGGCGGCGGGCGAGGCCCTGGACCGCCACCGCGACGCGGCCGAGGCGGCGGCCGCCTCGGCGACCGCGGCGCGCACCCCGCGCATCGCCCCGGCCACGGCGTACGCCCTGGGCGTCCTGCACGCGGACCAGCGCCACGAGGCCGAGGCCGCGCGCTTCGATTTCCGGCAGATCTGGCTCCCCGAGCCTGCGGTCACGCCGAGATAACGGCAGGGTAACGGATGATTACGCCTGTGTACGGACCCGCCGGAACGCACCGGGTCGTCCGCCACGGTTCACCATCCGTTCACTCTCCCCGGTCGGCCGCTTCACCTGTTCTGCCTAATTTCAGTCGTGCACGGAGCGGGTCGCCGAACGGAACGACGGCTCACCCGGGCAACCGACGCAGTCCTCTTCGCACGCCGCCCCGATTCAGAAAGCGGCCGGCGGCTTCTGGAAGGAACACCCGAAAGTGAAGCTTCAGCGCAAGAACATGCTTCGTGCCTCCGCCCTCGGTGCGCTTGTCGTGTCCGGCGCCCTGGTCCTCACGGCGTGCGGCTCGGACGACAACACCAAGACCGCGGACGGTACGGCGAAGCCTTCCTCGGCCGCCGCGGGCGACATCAAGTGCGACGACGCCAAGGGCAAGCTCCTGGCGTCGGGCTCTTCCGCGCAGAAGAACGCGGTCGAGCTGTGGGTGAAGAACTACATGGCCGCCTGCTCCGGCGTCGAGGTGAACTACAAGTCGTCCTCCTCCGGTGAGGGCATCGTCGCCTTCAACCAGGGCACCGTCGGTTTCGCCGGCTCCGACTCGGCGCTGAAGCCGGAGCAGGTCGAGGAGTCGAAGAAGGTCTGCACCGGTGGCCAGGGCATCAACCTGCCGATGGTCGGCGGCCCCGTCGCCCTCGGCTTCAACGTCGCCGGCGTGGACAAGCTGAACCTCGACGCCGCCACGGTCGCCAACATCTTCAACGACAAGATCAAGAAGTGGGACGACGAGGCGATCAAGAAGCTGAACCCCGGCGTCACGCTTCCCTCCACCGCCATCCAGGCGTTCCACCGCTCCGACGACTCGGGCACCACCGAGAACGTCACCAAGTACCTCAAGGCCGCCGCGCCCGACGCCTGGCCGCACGAGCCCGCCAAGAAGTGGGCCGCTCCGGGTGGCCAGGCCGCCTCCGGCTCCGCCGGTGTCGCCGCCCAGGTCAAGCAGGTCGACGGTGCGATCGGCTACTTCGAGCTCTCCTTCGCCGGCTCGCAGGGCATCAAGACGGTCGACCTGAACACGGGCGCCGCCGCCCCGGTCAAGGCCACCGGTGAGAACGCCTCCAAGGCCATCGCCGCCGCCAAGGTCGCCGGCACCGGCTCCGACCTGGCCCTGAAGCTCGACTACACCACCAAGGCCGAGGGCGCCTACCCGCTGGTCCTGGTCACGTACGAGGTCGTCTGCGACAAGGGCAACAAGGCCGAGACGCTGCCGACCGTCAAGTCCTTCCTGAACTACACCGCCTCGGACGCGGGCCAGAAGGTCCTCCTCGAGAACGGCTACGCGCCGATCCCGGCCGAGATCAACACCAAGGTCCGCGAAGCCATCAAGTCGCTGGGCTGAATCCTGACCCCCGAGGTGTCGGCCCGCCCCCGTCCGGGCAGCCGACACCTCGGGGACCTTTCCCCTTCACCCGGGGGGAATCCGGTGCACCGCCGCCAGGGGGCCTGCCCCCCACACAGACCGGAAAGACCATGGCTTCCACCACACCCACCCAGATAGACGCGGCTCCGCCCGTCGCCAAGAGCGGAAGGTCCACCGGCCGCGCCGGTGACAAGATCTTCTCCGGGCTCTCCAAGGGATCCGGCATCCTGCTCCTGGTGATCATGGCGTCGATCGCCGCCTTCCTCACCTACCGCGCCTCGATCGCGCTGTCGAAGAACGAGGGGAACTTCCTCACCACCTTCGACTGGAACGCGTCGGCCAACCCGCCCGTCTTCGGCATCGCCGTCCTGCTCTTCGGCACAGTCGTCAGCTCGATCATCGCGATGGCCATCGCGGTTCCGATCGCTGTCGGCATCGCCCTGTTCATCTCGCACTACGCGCCGCGCAAGCTGGCCGCGCCCCTCGCCTACGTGGTCGACCTGCTTGCCGCCGTGCCGTCGATCATCTACGGCATCTGGGGCGCCCTCTTCCTCGTGCCGCAGCTGAACGGTCTGAACCTCTGGCTCGACGAGTACCTGGGCTGGACGTACGTCTTCGACAAGACTCAGGTCGGCGTCGCCCGCTCGCTCTTCACCGTCGGCATCCTGCTCGCGATCATGATCCTGCCGATCGTGACCAGCGTCAGCCGCGAGGTCTTCCTCCAGGTCCCGCGCATGAACGAGGAGGCCGCCCTGGCCCTCGGCGCGACCCGCTGGGAGGTCATCCGGATGTCGGTGCTGCCCTTCGGCCGCTCCGGTGTCATCTCCGCCTCGATGCTCGGCCTCGGCCGCGCACTCGGCGAGACCATGGCCGTCGCGACCGTCCTCTCCCCGAGCTTCCTGATCTCGTTCCACGTCCTGAACCCGGGCGGCGGCACCTTCGCGCAGAACATCGCCGCGAAGTTCGACGAGGCCAACGAGTTCGGCCGGGACGCGCTGATCGCCTCGGGTCTGGTCCTCTTCCTGCTCACCCTGCTGGTCAACGGTGCAGCTCGCCTGATCATCGCTCGCCGCAAGGACTTCTCGGGGGCGAACGCCTGATGAGCCACGCACTCCAGGACCAGCGGCCCGCCCGGGCCCCGAAGTCCGCCGCGCCCGCCGGGCTCACCCGAGGCGGCCTGCCCCGCTGGGCCCCGGCCGGCATCGCGGCCCTCTCGATCGCCCTCGGCGTCGGCATCGGCCTCGGCTTCGGCCTCCAGAGCAAGGTCCAGTGGGGCCTGCTCGCGGCCCTCCTGTTCGTCGTCATCACGTACACCGCGAGCGCGGTGGTCGAGAACCGGCGTCAGGCCAAGGACCGCGTCGCGACCTCCTTGGTGTGGGTCTGCTTCGTCCTCGCCGTCATCCCGCTGCTCTCGCTGATGTGGACCACGATCAGCCGCGGCCTCAAGATGCTCGACGCGAACTTCCTCAGTCACTCCATGAACGGCGTGACCAGCTTCGACGAGGGCGGCGGCGTCTACCACGCACTGCTCGGCACCATCGAGCAGGTCGCCCTGGCCACCCTGATCGCGGCTCCGATCGGCCTGCTGACCGCCGTCTACCTGGTCGAGTACGGCCGGGGATCGCTCGCCAAGGCCGTGACCTTCTTCGTCGACGTCATGACCGGCATCCCCTCCATCGTCGCGGGCCTGTTCATCCTGACGACCTGGAACCTGATGCTCGGCTTCGGCCCCTCCGGCTTCGCCGGCGCCATGGCCCTGTCGATCCTGATGATGCCCGTCGTGGTCCGCTCCACCGAGGAGATGCTCAAGCTCGTCCCGAACGAGCTGCGCGAGGCCGCCCTGGCCCTCGGTGTGCCGAAGTGGCGCGTGATCCTCAAGGTCGTGCTCCCCACCGCCATCGGCGGTATCGCCACCGGTGTCATGCTGGCCGTGGCCCGCATCGCCGGTGAGACCGCGCCGATCATGCTGCTGGTCTTCGGTACCCAGCTGATCAACGGCAACCCCTTCGAAGGCGCCCAGTCCTCGCTCCCCCTGTACATCTGGGAGCAGTACAAGGTCGGCAGTGAAGCCTCCTACGACCGGGCATGGGCCGCCGCGCTCGTCCTGATCGCCTTCGTCATGATCCTCAATCTGGTGGCCCGCGGCATCGCCCGCTGGAAGGCCCCGAAGACCGGTCGCTGACGCGACCACATGAAAGCGAAGTGACCCCTCATGGCGAAGCGAATCGACGTCAGCGGACTGTCCGCCTTCTACGGCGCCCACAAGGCCATCGATGACATATCGATGACGGTGGAACCCCGCTCCGTGACCGCCTTCATCGGCCCCTCCGGCTGCGGCAAGTCCACCTTCCTGCGCACCCTCAACCGCATGCACGAGGTCACCCCCGGTGGCCGCGTCGAGGGCAAGGTGCTCCTGGACGACGAGAACCTGTACGGCGCCGGCGTGGACCCGGTCGCGGTCCGCCGCACGGTCGGCATGGTCTTCCAGCGCCCGAACCCGTTCCCCACCATGTCGATCTTCGACAACGTGGCGGCGGGCCTGCGCCTGAACGGCAACTTCAAGAAGTCCGAGCTCACGGACATCGTGGAGCGGTCCCTCAAGGGCGCCAACCTCTGGAACGAGGTCAAGGACCGTCTGAACAAGCCGGGCTCCGGCCTCTCCGGCGGCCAGCAGCAGCGTCTGTGCATCGCCCGCGCCATCGCGGTCGAGCCGCAGGTCCTGCTGATGGACGAGCCCTGCTCGGCCCTCGACCCGATCTCCACCCTCGCGATCGAGGACCTGATCGGCGAGCTCAAGGAGCGCTTCACGATCGTCATCGTGACGCACAACATGCAGCAGGCGGCCCGCGTCTCGGACCGCACCGCCTTCTTCAACCTCTCCGCGGTCGGCCAGCCCGGCAAGCTCGTCGAGATCGACGACACGGACCGGATCTTCTCGAACCCGTCCGTCCAGGCGACCGAGGACTACATCTCGGGCCGCTTCGGCTGAGCCTCCCGGGGTCATAGACGTCCTGCGGTGCTGCATGGCGGTGCCACCGCAAGGCGAAAGAAAAAGGGCCGGCTCCCCCTGGGTGGGGGGAGCCGGCCCGCTTTCGTTGAGGGGCTGGGTACTGCATCCCCCGGGGGATGGCCCCCGGACCCCCAGCAGGGGGCAGCACCGCCTAGACGAACGCCAGATCCACGACCCAGAAGCTCAGCGCGGCGACCAAGGCCGCAGCCGGCATCGTGATGAACCAGCCCAGGACGATGTTCTTGGCGACGCCCCAGCGGACCGCGTTCACGCGCTTGGTGGCGCCCACACCCATGATCGCCGAGGTGATCACGTGGGTGGTGGAGATCGGCGCGTGGAAGAGGAACGCCGAACCGAACATGATCGAGGCGCCCGTGGTCTCGGCCGCGAAGCCCTGCGGCGGGTCCAGCTCGATGATCTTGCGGCCCAGGGTGCGCATGATGCGCCAGCCGCCCGCGTACGTGCCCAGCGACAGCATCACGGCACACACGATCTTGACCCAGACCGGGATCGGGTCCTCGGACGTCTGCACATCGGCGATGACCAGCGCCATCACGACGATGCCCATCGTCTTCTGCGCGTCCTGGAGGCCGTGGCCGAGTGCCATGGCGGCCGCCGACACCGTCTGCGCGATACGGAAGCCGTGCTTCGCCTTGTGCGGGTTGGAGCGGCGGAACATCCACAGGATGAGCACCATCACCAGGTAACCGACGACCAGACCGACGACGGGCGAGACGAACATCGGGATGACGACCTTGTCGAGCACACCCGACCAGATCACCTCCGTGCCGCCGGCCAGCGCCGCGCCCACCATGCCGCCGAACAGCGCGTGGGAGGAGGACGAGGGCAGACCGAAGTACCAGGTGACCAGGTTCCAGACGATCGCGCCGACCAGCGCCGCGAAGAGGATCCACATGCCGGTGGCGCCCGTGGGCGTCTCGATCAGGCCGCTGCTGACCGTCTTGGCCACCCCGCTGCCCAGGAAGGCGCCGGCGAGGTTCATCACGGCGGCCATCGCGAGCGCCGCGCGCGGGGTCAGCGCCCGCGTCGAGACGGACGTCGCGATCGCGTTCGCCGAGTCGTGAAAACCGTTCGTATACGTGAAGCCGAGCGCGACACCGATGGTCACGACCAGAGCAAAGGTGTCCACGAGGTTCAGGACTCCTTGACCGCGATGGTCTCCACCGTGTTCGCGACGTGCTCGAACGCGTCGGCCGCCTCTTCGAGCACGTCGACGATCTGCTTGAGCTTGAGCACCTCGATGGCGTCGTACTTGCCGTTGAAGAGCTGGGCGAGCAGCTTGCGGTGGATCTGGTCGGCCTGGTTCTCGAGGCGGTTGACCTCGATCCAGTACTCGGTGAGGTTGTCCATCGTCCGCAGGTGCGGCATCGCCTCGGCGGTCAGCTCGGCCGCGCGCGCCAGCACCTCGATCTGCTGCTCGACGCCCTTGGGGAGCTCCTCCACGTTGTAGAGGACGACCAGGTCGACCGCCTCCTCCATGAAGTCCATGATGTCGTCGAGCGAGGAGGCCAGGTTGTAGATGTCCTCGCGGTCGAACGGCGTGATGAAGGAGGAGTTCAGCTGGTGGAAGATCGCGTGGGTCGCGTCGTCGCCCGCGTGTTCCGCTGCCCGCATCCGCTCCGCGATCTCGGCCCGGGCGGAGGAATCCGCTCCGAGCAGTTCCATCAGGAGCTTGGAGCCCGTGACGATGTTGTCCGCGGATGCGGCGAACATGTCGTAGAAGCTCGTCTCCCTGGGGGTCAGACGAAATCGCACGTGAGGTCCTCGGGGTGCATTGGATTCGGTCAGGCTGATGCTAGGCGTATCCCCCGGCCACGGCTAACCGGCGGTTCACCAGTGTCCTCCATCGGGCAGAGTGAGGACCACGGGCCCCTGCCCCTCGCGGCGCGGCCCAGTACCATATACCCACGAGGGGTATGCACCGAGGGTGTGCACCGATTCGTTTTCGACCACGGGAGGAAGCATGACGACCATCGAAGCGGAGGGCTCCGGAGCCGTCCACGGCTACCACCACCAGAAGGACGAGCACCTCAAGCGGCTGCGCCGGATCGAGGGCCAGATCCGCGGCCTCCAGCGGCTCGTCGACGAGGACGTCTACTGCATCGACATACTCACCCAGGTCTCGGCGAGCACGAAGGCGCTCCAGTCCTTCGCGCTCCAACTGCTGGAAGAACACCTCCGCCACTGCGTGGCCGACGCCGCCGTCAAGGGCGGCACCGAGATCGACGCGAAGGTGGAGGAGGCCACCAAGGCCATCGCCCGCCTCCTGCGCACCTGATCCAGCCCCCGGCAGCGCGTCAGCCGGACCAGATGCCCATCAGCACCTCGTCGATCCGGTCCTGGCTCAGCCGCTCCTCGGCCGCCGTCGATGCCGCGATGATCAGCTCACCACACAGTTCGATCTCGGCGAGCGCAACGTGGTCCTGCACCGTCGTACCGCCTGCGGGAGTCACGCGTGTCACCTCAATCTGCCGTCTTCGGTCTTCGGTCGTCAGTCGCCGGCGCGCTCGGCTTCTCAGCGTAGGGAGGCCGCGGCATCCGGCACATGACACGGATGGACCATTTCCGGATACCGGGCCATGGCCCGATCGCGCCGCCCGCCCCGGCCCACCCCCGCTACTCGGCGATCTTCCCGGCGTAAATGTCCCTGCTTGCGGGCAATACGACGGTCACCGGCGTCCCGAATCCGTACAGCAGTGTGGTCGACGAGACATCGATCACGCCATTGTTGACGTACGTGAAGCGGTGGCGGACCTTCCGCAGCCGCCCCTCCTCGTCCAGGTACGCGTCGAACGGAACGGTGTCCGTGCTGAACCCTTTCGCCGCCGCCTCCAGTGCCCCCCTGGCCTCCGGTGACGCACTTCCCGCGGCCCGCCCGATGTCCGTGGTCCCCCGGTAGTGCCGCACCTTGGTGCCGGCCACCTCGGTCTCCCCCACGTACGTGACCTCCCGCACGCCCCGCAGCAGTTCGGCCGCGATCAGCGGATCGGTGGCTCCGCCCGTGACCAGGTTCCCGTCGGCGAGGGCAGTCGTGTCGACCCGGACCCACTTGTCGTCGGGGACGCCCGCGCCCCGGTTCTTCATGTAGAGCGCGCCCGGCACCAGCAGCTCGGTGATGGGCCGGTGCTCGGCCTTGCCCTTCACGTCTGCGGGCAGCATGACCAGCAGCTGGCCCATCCGGTTCTTGAAGTCGACGCCGCCCTCGCCGCGGATCGTGACCCGCGTGCCGCCGGTGGCCATCTCCATGGCCGTACGGGCCTGGGCGCTGCCCGTCCTCGCGAGCGCGTCGGCGGCCCCGCGGACCACCGCCGCCGCGTCCGCCGGGGGCCGGTCGTCGCTCGCACCGCCGACCGCGCAGCCGCTCAGCGCCCAGGCCGCCAGGGTGACCCCGGCGGCGAGCAGCGCCCCACCCGCACGTCCGCGCGGCCGCCTGTGCTGGTGAACCACCATCGCCTGCCAACCCCCAACGCGTGACCGTTGCTTGCCCGAGGCCCCCACCCGCTCCGCTTAACGAGGTCAGCGGTTTCCCGTCACGGCCCGAACACCTCCCCGGCCCGCGTCCGGCCCGGGTACGGTGGTGGGGTGGAACCGCACACCAAAGCGACCCTGGCTCCTCCGCTTGCCTCCTCCGTGCCGCTCCAGCCGCCGCGGCCCGCCCCGGAAGGCTCGGCGCCGCCACCGCAGCCGCCGCAACAGCCCACCGCACACTCCACCTCCACCGCCGACCGCGGCTCGTTCTGCCTGGCCGTCTGCAGTTGCGGATGGACCGGGCCGGCCCGCCGCTCCCGCGATCTGGCGCGCAGGGACGCCTCCCGGCACCCGGCGGGGGAACGGGCGTAGAGGGGGGTCGCCCGTTCGGACGGCCCAGCTGGCCGGGGCGCCGCGCAGCGGATGCCCTTGACTCATGTCAGGACCCGCAGCCCGCCCCGCGGCCCTCCTCTGGGCCCTGTTCGTCGCTCTCGACATCCTGGGGGCGACGGCCGCCACGGCCTGGGCCCGGCCCGTGGGCTCGGCGGACGGACCGGGCGACGTGGCACTGGCCATCGGGCTGACGGCCGTGGCGGCCGTGGGCACCGGGCTGTGGCTGCGCTCCCACCACCGCCGCAGCGACCACCCGGACGGGCCGGGTACGCGGCGCGTCGAGGGCGGCGACCCGTGACGACGCCCAGGAACCGTCCTACTGCGGTGCGCATCTGCTTCGGGGTGGCGGGGCTGTGCCTGCTTGCGGCCCTGCTGCTCGCCGTATGGAAGTCGTACGCCCACGCCTGAGCGGCCCGCGCACAGGCCAGAGGTCAGGACATCACGGGCACCAGGGGGCCGGGGGCTTCAGGCGGCGAGGTCGCTCTCGTGCGTGCGCTGCCCGGCCGGCGGGGTCTGCGGCTGTGCCAGGCCGACGGGCCGCGGCCAGCTCCGGCCCTTGGCCCGTACGAGACGGCCCAGGCGCGGCGAGCCGGCCACCGCCCGCACCACCGGGGTCAGCAACGCCATCGCGAGCGGCGCGAGGACCAGGACCACTGCGGTGCCGAGCGCGAACCCGCCGATCACGTCGGTGGGGTAGTGGACGCCCGTGTACACACGGCACACCCCCTCGGCGAAGGCCAGCCCGATGCCGATCAGGCCGAGTCTGCGGCTGGCCACGAACAGGCCGACGCCCAGGGCCATCGCGAGGGTGGCGTGATCGCTGACGAAGGAGAACTCCGGCTGCGCGAGGTGGGCGCCGAGGCGGGGATCGAGGGCGGGTTCGAGTACCTGCAGTCCCTCGTGCTGGAGGAACGGCCGCGGCCGCCCGACCAGTTCGCGCAGCGGCACGTTCACGAGCAGCGCCAGCGCGGCGGCCAGCGGGGCCCAGACCAGCGCGGCGAAGGACTCCACGGCCGTGCTCTCGTCCTGGTGGCGGGCACCGTGCCAGCACCACAGGACCAGGAGGACCAGGGCCAGCGGGATCCCGTACTCACCGGCCAGGACCACGGTCCGGTCCAGCCAGTCCGGGGCGTGCCGAGCCGCTCCGTTGATCTCGTACAGCAGGCTGACATCCACGTTCGGCCCACCGGTTGTGAGTCCAGCCATGGTGATGCGGCCCCTTGCCCTTGCCGTGGTTCGCCTGCGGGCGCACGCCGGTGTGCGCCCCTTCGACCCCCGTTTTGATCAACCCCCGCGTCCATGGAACGCCCGTTCTGGCGACTACGTTCCACTCTCCACCGAATGATCACTCCAACGTTATCGAAGAGAGACTCGTCGTCGCAGCTCAGGGCCTTTGCCTTACGGGGCGTTACTGAGGCGCCTTGCTCGCCGCCGCACGCTCCGGAAGGGCCTGCGCGCCGTCCTTGGTCACGCGCGTCGCACCGAAGTAGTCGGGCGTGTCGATCTTGTCGAAGCGGATGACGGCGCCGGTGTAAGGGGCGTTGATCATATAGCCGCCACCCACGTACAGCCCGACGTGCCGGATCTCCCGGGAGTTCGTCAGATCGTCGGAGAAGAACACCAGGTCACCGGGGAGCAGTTGGTCGCGCGAAGGATGCGGACCGGCGTTGTACTGGTCGTTCGCCACGCGCGGCAGCTCGATCCCCACCGTCTCGTACGCGGCCTTGGTCAGCCCCGAGCAGTCGAACCGCCCGTCCTGGTCGGGCGTTCCGTTGCCGCCCCACAGGTACGGGGTGCCGAGCTGCTTCTGCGCGAAGTAGATGGCCCCGGCCGCCTGTTGCGACGGCGCGACCCGGCCGACGGGCCGCTCGAAGCTCTTCGCCAGCGTCGTGATCGTCTTCACGTAGCCCTGGGTCTCCTTGTACGGCGGCACGCCCGCGTACTTGATGACCGCGTAGGCACCCGCGTTGTAGGCCGCGAGCATGTTGGACGCCGCGTCACCCGGTACGCTCGCCACGTCCTTGGCCAGCTCGCAGTCGTACGAGGCCGCCGAGGGGATCGCGTCGTTCGGGTCCCAGATGTCCCGGTCCCCGTCGCCGTCACCGTCGATGCCGTGCCCCGCCCAGGTACCCGGGATGAACTGCGCGATCCCGCGCGCGTCGGCGGGACTGACGGCGCTCGGGTTCCAGCCGCTCTCGGAATACAGCTGCGCGGCGAGCAGCGGCGGACTGATGGCCGGGCAGAGATTGCCCCATTTCTCCACCAGCGCCTGGTACTTGGCGGGGACCGCCCCCTTCGCGAGGCCGACGGCCCGACCGCCCGCCCCCGCACCCACCAGGCCCGCAGCCGCGGAGTACGTCCCCACGACGAGCAGCACCACGAAGGTCAGACACAGTCCGATCCCGATCCCGCCGGCCATCCAGAATCTACGCACCCGTCAACCCTCCCCCATTCACGTCACTTCAACGTGTGATTCGGCCGTGTCGCAGTCGTACTACCCCACACGGAAGCCCGAACAGGCGATGCCCGCGCACTTCGTGGAGTCATCCTCGACGCGGCAGAAGACCACAGTCCAGTCCGCACGACCGGCGGCCGGGGGCACGGCGGCCCGGCCGCGCGCCCGGGCCGGCCGCTACCTGGGGGCGACGAAAAGGCTCTGCGCGCTGCGCCCGATGGGACCCTTCTCGTCGTGGAGCCGGGCGTCGACGAGACCGATGCCGGCCGCGTCCACACTCGTACGGGACTCCACGCAGGCCCATTCGCCGACCGGATGGCGGTGCAGGTGGACCGTCAGGTCGCCGTTGACGAACACGAACCGGCCGAAGTCCATCACCGAGCTGATGCCGTTGCCGGAGTCGGCGGCGATCAGCACCCGGTCCAGCGGACGGATCTCCTCCCCGGCGACGAGCGGCACCCTCATCCGCATCCAGCAGGTGCCGGGGCCGAGCTCCACGAAGGCGCCCTCGGTGAAGCGGGCTTCCATGGCGGTGTGGTAGCCGGTGTCCCACGGCACCGGGAAGAAGGGCGTGACCACGGCCTCCCCCGGCGTCGGCAGCTGCGGCCCCGGCACCACGGCCGGCACCGCCTCCTCGGCCACCCGGATCCGCAGGGCACGCGCCAGCATCACCGGGGCGTCCGCGCCCTCCGGAGTGAGCGCGGCCTCCACGACCTCCGTACCGCGCCCGGCCCGCAGCACGCTGGTGGTGATCTCCAGCCCGCCGATCGGCACCGGACGCAGGATCTCGTACGTGATCCGGGCGATCCGCATGTCCGCGCGCGCACCCGGCCGCTCCTCGACGGCCCGGCCGAGCAGGGCCGCAGGCGGACCGGCGTGCTGCGAGCCCGGGTCCCACGGCCCGCGCGTGTACTCGGTGGCGGTGAGCCGCCCGGTGTCCACCCGTTCGAAGAACCCCTCGACAGCACCCATACCCCGCACGCTACCGACAGGTAACCAGGGATACCAGCCCCGCGCCGGGCGGCCGCCGGCCTGGCGTCGCCCGCTCACCCGCCCGCTCACCGCCCGCCCGCCGTCCGCTCAGCGTGCGAATCCCAGCCCCACCCCCAGCCCCACCAGCACCGATCCGATGGCCCGGTTCAGCGTCTTCTGCGCCTTCAGCATCCGGTCCCGCAGCCGGGAGTTCGAGAAGAACAGCGCGACCGCCCCGAACCAGCCCAAGTGCGCCGCCGACATGAACAGCCCGTAGCCCGCCTGCTGCCACACCGGCGTGTCCGGGCCGACCACCTGCGTGAACGTCGACACCACGAACAGCGTCGTCTTCGGGTTCAGCACATTGGTCAAGAACCCCGACCGCATCGCCCCCAGCGGCGTCAGCCCCGGCCCGGACTCCAGGTCCACGGCCACCTCGGTCCGCGCCCGGAAGGTGCGGATCCCGATCCACACCAGGTAGGCCGCACCCGCCAGCTTGATCACGGTGAACAGCGCGGTGGAGGAGGCGATCAGCAGCCCGACCCCGAGCATCGTGTACGAGACGTGCACCAGGACCCCGGCCGCGACCCCCGCGGCGGCGAACAGCCCGGTGGGCCGCCCGTAGAGGTAGCTGTTGCGGACCACCATGGCGAAATCGGCGCCGGGACTGATCACGGCGAGAAGGGTGATGACGGCGACTGCAATCACTTCTGTCATACCGGCATGCTCACCGGGCCGGGCTTTTCGATCAACACCGTTCGCCGTGCGGATACTTGAGAGATGACCTTCCCGTACCTGCTCTCCCTGTACCCCTACCGGCCCGCCGAGGACGCCCCGCTGCTGCGCGCGTGGGTGACCACCCCCGCCGAGCTGATGACCTGGGCGGGCCCGTCCTTCACCTGGCCCCTGGACGACGCCCAGCTCGCCGCCTACGCCGCCGAGCCCGGCCGCCACATCTGGACCGCCGTGACCCCCGACAAGTACCGCGTCGGCCACGTCTCGGTGGCCGGCACCCGCCTCGGCCGCGTGCTGATCGCCCCCGACACCCGCGACATGGGCTACGGCCGGGCCCTGGTCGCCCAGGCCGTCGAACTCTGCTTCGGCGAGCTGGGCCTGCCGGAACTGAGCCTCGGCGTCTGGGCCCACAACACCGCGGCGATCCGCATCTACGAGCAGCTCGGATTCCGCACCGAGGAGATCATCGAGGACGTCGAGGAGGTCGACGGCGTCCGCTGGACCGCTCTCCAGATGCGGCTCACCGCCCCCGAGAGGTGACAATGGACGACGTGTCCAGTACCCCCGCCGCCCTGCCCGCCCTGCCCGTCCTGCAAGCCGACTGCGCGAACTGCTTCGCACTGTGCTGCGTCGCCCTGCCCTTCGCCAAGTCCAACGACTTCGCCGTGGACAAGCCCGCCGGAACCCCCTGCAAGAACCTCCGGGAGGACTTCCGCTGCGGCATCCACACCCGGCTGCGCGACTCGGGCTTCCAGGGCTGCACCGTCTTCGACTGCTTCGGCGCGGGCCAGCAGGTCTCCCAGGTCACCTTCGGCGGACGCGACTGGCGCTCCGACCCCGGCACGGCCCGCCGGATGTTCGACGCCTTCCCCGTGATGCGGCAGCTGCACGAGCTCCTCTTCTACCTCGCCGAGGCCCTGACCCTCCCCGACGCCGCCCCGGTCCACGCGCAGCTGCGCGACGCGCTCGCGGAGACCGAAGCGTGGACGCGCGCCGAAGCCCAGGCCCTCGCGGACCTCGACGTGGGCGCGCTGCGCCAGAAGATCAACACCCTGCTGCTGAAGACCAGCGAGCTCGTACGGGCCAAGGTGCCGGGCCGCAAGAAGAACCACCGCGGCGCCGACCTGATGGGCGCCCGTCTCTCCGGCGCGGACCTGCGCGGCGCGAACCTCCGGGGCGCCTACCTGATCGCCGCCGACCTCAGCCGCGCCGACCTCCGTACGGCCGACCTGATCGGGGCGGACTTCCGCGACGCCAACCTCCGCGGCGCGGACCTCCGCGGCGCCGTCTTCCTCACCCAGCCCCAGCTCAACGCGGCCCAGGGCGATCCCACCACCCGCATCCCCTCCTCCCTCACCCGCCCCGCCCACTGGACCTGACGCGCCCCGGCCCCGTCGGCGTTCGAGGCCCGGTGTGGGGGCGGAGCCCCGGCAACGGCGCCGCACGGCCGCCGGACCCGCACCGGCCCGGGGGCCCCGCTCGCACCCGCCTCACACCCGCGCCAGGAACCCCCGCACAGCGGCGTAGAAACCCTCCGGGTCCCCGGCGCGCACCGAATGCCCGGCCGGCAGCTCGACCAGCCGCACCCCGCCCCTGCGCAAGGTCATCTCCCGCGCGTGCTCGGCGGACAGCACCCCGCTCCGGTCCCCCCGCACCAGCAGCGTCGGCTGCCGCACCGCCAGCCAGTCAGCCCAGTGGTCCCCGTTCAGCGCCCGCTGCGACTCCACCACGTCCTCGACGTCGCTCGCGGTCCCCCACCCGTCCGCGTACTCCCGAAGGACACCCGCCAGGTGCGGCGCCGCGCTCCCCACCCCCGCCAGGAACCCCGCCCGGGTCGCGGCCCGCCTCGGCCACTCCCGCGCGTACGACAGGTCGTCCTCGACCACCGCCCCGATGTCCTCGACCACCACCGCCCGCACCAGATCCGGCCGCCGCGCCGCGAGCTGGTACGCGTTGACCCCGCCCAGCGAGTGCCCCACGACCACTGCGGGCCCCAGCCCCAGGTGCTCCAGGACGGCCGCCGCGTCCGCCACGTACCCCTCCCGCGTGTATTCCGCGGCCCGGTCCGACGCCCCGTGCCCCCGCTGGTCGAGGCCGATCACCCGCCACGCCGGTCCCACCTCCCGGGCCAGCTCCTCGAAGCCGCTGCCGTCCTGGAAGTGCCCGTGCAGCGCGAGCAGCGGCGCCCCCGGCCCGCCGAAGTCCGTGTACACCAGCCGCCGCCCGTCCGCCGTCTCCATCACACCGGGCAGCGGCCCCAGCTTGTCGATGACCCGCCTGCGCAGCAGCTGGTACTCCTCCCAGCGCCTCGACAGCCGCCCCGGCGGCCGCTTCACGACCCGCCCCGGCGTCACGGTCTCGCCCCGCCGGAACTGCTCCCGCGTCAGGTCGATCCGTATCCCCCCGGGCAGCTGGTTCCACCAGTGGTACCCCTCCTGCCGGCCCTCGTGGAACACCTCGCCCAACACCAGCTCCCCGCCCAAGATGTCCTGCACGACCACGGCGGTGATGTCGCACTGCCCCCAGGACGGATTCTCGGCCGTCCAGGAGATCCCCGTGATGCCGGCCGGCTCACTGGTCTGCGCCGACCATCCCGCACGGATGGCCGCCTCTACATCGGCAAGGGTCCACGGATACGTCGTCATGCCCGCCAGCCTGCCGGACCCCACTGACAACGCCGCTGCCAACACCACTGACGCGAGGGACGCCACCCCCCGTACGCCGGGACGACAATCATTGCCCGGCGTCACACCCCGTGATACACAGAGTGACCATACGTTCTTTCGCATACTCACCGCCCCTGCCCAGGTCAGAGCGCAGCGGCGGGGCGCGGACCGGAGGATCGGGTAAAGAGAGCCGTCAAGTCGACGACGGCGGCGGTTTCATCAGCGAAGATAGTGCGTGACCCCTGCCGTCGGGCACGGGCTTTCGGAACTACCCATACAGGGGCGGTGAGTTACATGATCCTGGCAGCCGAAAAGGGCGACATCACCACCATCATCGGCGGAATCGCCCCGAACTGGGGGCCGTTCGGCAGTCTCGGCAACGAAGCGAAGGTCATGATCGAGGTGGTCATGGCCGTGGCGATCCTCCTCTGCCTCGGCATCGCCATCTGGGGCGCGGCCAAGCAGCGCATCGGCGCGACCGCCCTGCGCGACACGTTCAGCGCGGAACAGGGCAAGGGCCTGATCGTGGCCGGCCTCACGGGCGTCTTCATCATCGGCTCCCTGGGCACCCTCTTCACCATCGTCTACGGAATGGCCGTCTAGCGGGCCACCGCGGCCGTACTTGATGAGGAATCACCACACCGCGCCTACGCGGGAACGAGGGGGCCGAAACGGAATGAGCAACGACGACCAGTACGGCGGCACGGGCCAGACCCGTACCCGCCTCCCGGACTCCGCCGCCGACCCGTACGGCCCCACCCGCCGCACCCCCCGCACCTCCCGCAGCCTGATCACGGTGGTCGGCGTGGTCGTCCTCCTGATCGCCGCCATCGCGTTCGCGAACCAGGGCCCGGACACCCCGCAATCCCCCACGGCGGACAAGCCCCCGACCACGACCTCCACGGCAGCCACGGGCACGGACCCGGTCACGGGCAAGACCTCGGGCATCCCCAAGGGCTTCGCCCACGACGAACAGGGAGCCCAGTCGGCGGCCGCCAACTACTCGGTCGCACTTGTTTCCGCGGACATCCTGAAGCCACAGATGCGGCGTCAGATCGTCCGCCAGGTCTTTGTCGCGGACAAGGTGTCCGAGCTCGAGGCCCGGCTCGATCAGGCATACGGCAAGCCCTTCCTGGACCAGGCCGGACTCGACGCCAACGGGAATGCGGCGCAAGGCCTGACGTACATCTCGCGGACCGTACCGGTCGGCACCAAGACGACCAAGTACTCCGACAGCTCCGCGTCCATCGACGTGTGGTGTACAGGCGTGTTCGGCACCGCAGGTGTCGGCTCGACCAACCCGGTCAGCAACGACTGGTTCACCATGACGCTGACTCTCCGGTGGGTGGAGAACGACTGGAAGGTCGAGAGCTTCGCCCAGAAAGACGGGCCGGCCCCGGTCCACACGGACCGCACAGCCTCCACCGCCGAGGACATCACAAAGGCTGCAACGGAGTTCGGAGGGTTCACCTATGCCCGGTAGCCGCACCCTCCGCCTCCTCGGGGCCCTGGCCGCTGTACAGACGACAGCTGTGCTCCTGTCGGCGCGCGCCTTCGCCGCACCCACCCCATCGCCGTCCCCATCCGCCTCGCAGCCCAATGACAACCGGTGCGACCTGATCGTGGGCCCAGCCAAGGACTACTGCGAGCGCGGCAGCGGAGCCTCCGGCCAAGCCCCCCGTACCGGCCTCGCGCCCAGCGACCCCTCCGACGCCCTCAACCCCCTCGCCTCCCTAGCCAAGGGCTGCGCCGACGCCGCAGCCTGGATCGTCGGCAAGCTCAGCGAAGCGGTCAAGGGCAGCGCCAACGTCGACTTCACCAACCCCGCCTTCCTCAAGCAGTACGCCGTCGTCTTCGCCGCCTCCACCATCCTGACCCTCGTCCTCTGGCTCTTCGCCGTCGCCAAGCGAGCCGTCCGCGGCGTCCCCCTCACCACCGCCCTCTCCGAAGCCGTCGGCTTCCTCTGGCTCACCGTCCTCGCCTCCGCCTTCACCCCCCTGATCCTCTACACCGTCGTCTCCGCCACCGACGGCGTCACCGAGGTCATCGCCGCCGCCAGCGGCGGCCAGACCGACGTCTTCTTCGGCTCCTTCTCC
This sequence comes from Streptomyces sp. NPDC006463, assembly GCF_042870715.1. Taxonomy (NCBI): domain Bacteria; kingdom Bacillati; phylum Actinomycetota; class Actinomycetes; order Kitasatosporales; family Streptomycetaceae; genus Streptomyces; species Streptomyces sp. NPDC006463. Next base: position 197,527 of record NZ_JBIAHP010000014.1, read on the forward strand.
GAGGCCCTCAAGAAGGGCGACGACATCGGCGGCGGCCCGATCATGCTGATCGTCGTCGCCCTCGTCACCGTCCTCGCCGCCGGCATCCTGTTCCTGGAACTCTTCATCCGGGCCGCCCTCCTCTACGTCGGCGCCCTCCTCGGCGTCGTCGTCTACGCGGGCCTGGTCGACCGGAACCTCTGGGGCCACGTCCGCCGCTGGGCCGGCATCATGATCGCCGTCATCCTCGTGAAGCCGGTCATCGTCATCGTCCTCGGCCTCGCCGGAGCCCTCGCCGGCGAAAAGGGCCAGGGCGCCTTCTCCGCCGTCGTCACCGGCCTCGCGATCATCCTCTTGGCGATCTTCGCCTCCGCGATGATCTACCGCTTCGTCCCCGGCTTCGGCGACGAGATCGCCTCCGCCCGCTCCAACCGCAGCAAGGCCACCGACGGCGCCCAGGCCGCCGCCGTCATCAGCTCCCCGGCCTCCCTCGTCTCGCAGGGCATCAAGACCCACAGCAGCCGCGGCGCCCACCGCGGCGGCGACGGCGGCGCGGGCAGCGCGCCCCGCCCCGCCAACCCCATCTCCGGAGGCGTGGCCGCCCACAGCAGCCGCCCCACCTCCGGCGGCGGATCCGGCGGCGGATCTGTCCCCTCCGCCGCACCCCCGCCCCGCACGAGTTCGAGCACGAGGAACACAGGAGGTGACGGGCGTTGACGACCCAGTCCCACCAGCTGCACCCGGTCGCGCCCCGCCGCACGTATCTCATCGGCCGGGCCCGGCCGAACGCGATCGTCGGCAAGAACCGCGAGACCGGCGAGATCGCCCTGATCATCGTGGGGGCCTTCTTCGGCATGATGAGCGGACTTCTCGTCCCCGACCTCACCCTGCGCATCGTCAGCCTCGCCGGCTTCCCCATGCTCGCGCTCGCCGCCGTGTACGTCCCGTACAAGGGCCGCACCTTCTACCGCTGGTTCGAGATCAGCCGCAGCTACAAGCGCACCCTGCGCCGCGGTACGACCTACCGCTCCGGCGCCATGGAAGCCGGCGTACGAGGCTCCGACGGCCGCGAGGTCGAGGTCGGTCCGCCCCCGGGCATCGGCCGCATCAGCTGGCTCGCCGCTCCCTTCGGCCCCGACGAGATCGCCGTCCTCCTCCACGCCGACCGCAGAACGGTCACCGCAGCCATCGAGATCGAGGGCCCCGGCGTCGGCCTGCGCGACAGCGAGGACCAAGAAGCCCTCGTCGACCGCTTCGGCACCCTCCTCAAGCACGTGGCCAACGGCGACGGCTTCGTCACCCGCATCCAGATGCTCGCCCGTACGCTCCCCGCCGACCCCGACGCACACGCCAAGGACGTCGCCCAGCGCGGCGACACCCAGGCCCCCGGCTGGCTGCGCGAGTCCTACGACCAGCTCCAGTCGATGGTGTCGACCTCCTCCGAGCAGCACCGCGCGTACCTCGTCGCCTGCATGCACTACAACCGCGAACTCGCCGCCGAGGCCCACACCATCGCCCGCGCCGGCACCCCCCACAAGGGCCGCAAGCTCGACCGCGACGCCGGCCTCGCCATCGTCATGGCCCGCGAGCTCACCGACATCTGCGCCCGCCTCGCCGAGGCCGACATCCGCGTCCGCCAACCGCTGGGCCAGGGCCGCCTCGCCTCCCTCGTGCACTCCATGTACGACCCGGACCACCCCATCGACCACATCCAGGCCATGACCAAGCGCAACGCCTGGCCGGCCGAACTCGACGCGGTCGAACCCACCTACCTCCAGGCCAAGACCCGCGAGTCCTCCACCCGCGCCCCCTGGTGCCACGCCACCGCCTGGGTGAAGGAATGGCCGATGACCCCCGTCGGCGTCAACTTCCTCGCCCCCCTCCTCGTCCACACCCCGGACGTCATCCGCACCGTCGCCGTCACCATGGACCTGGAGCCCACCGAGGTGGCCATCGAGCGCATGCTCACGGAGAAGACCAACGACGAGGCCGACGCCTCCCGCGCCGCCAAGATGAACCGGACCGTCGACCCGCGCGACATCGCCGCCCACGGCCGGCTCGACCAAAGAGGTGAAGATCTCGCCAGCGGTGCAGCGGGAGTCAACCTCGTCGGGTACATCACGGTGTCCTCGCGTTCGCCCGAAGCACTCGCCCGCGACAAGCGGACCATCCGCGCCTCGGCCGGCAAGTCCTACCTGAAGCTGGAGTGGTGCGACCGCGAGCACCACCGCGCCTTCGTCAACACCCTGCCGTTCGCCACCGGCATCCGACGCTAGCTGGAGGGAAGTGCCGCCCATGCGAGATCCCATGACAGCGCTGACGGACGCCTTCACCAGCTTCCTCTTCGGCAAAGTCGAAACCACGCGCCTGCCCGTACGCACCTCCACCGGGCAGGCGCAGGCCGTCTACCTGCCCACCGCCGCCCCCGGCCTCGGCGACTCCGGCGTCATCATCGGCCGCGAGGTCTACAGCGGCAAGGGCTACATCTACGACCCCTTCCAGCTCTACGGACAGCAGCTCCCGGCACCCCACTGGCTCGTCCTCGGCGAATCCGGCAACGGCAAGTCCGCCCTGGAGAAGACCTACGTACTGCGCCAGCTCCGCTTCAAGGACCGCCAGGTCGTCGTCCTCGACGCCCAGGGCGAAGACGGCGTCGGCGAATGGAACCTCATCGCCCAGCAGCTGGGAATAACCCCCATCCGCCTGGACCCCATCGCCGCCAACGACGCCGGGATCCGACTCAACCCCCTCGACCCGGCGATCACGACGACCGGACAGCTCGCGCTGCTCCGCACCATCATCGAAGTCGCCATGGGCCACGGCCTCGACGAGCGCGCCGGCTTCGCGCTCAAGGTCGCGCACGCCTACGTCGTCGACACGATCCGCGACCGCCAGCCGGTCCTCACCGACATCGTCGACCAACTGCGCCACCCCGAAGCCGAATCCGCCGAAGCCATGAACGTCGACATAGACGACGTCCGGGCCTGGGGCCTCGACGTGGCACTCGTCCTCGACCGCCTCGTCGACGGCGACCTGCGCGGCATGTTCGACGGCCCCACGACCGTCGGCATCGACCTCGACGCCCCACTGATCGTCTTCGACCTCTCCCACATCGACCGCAACTCCATCGCGATGCCGATCCTCATGGCGATCGTCGGCGTCTGGCTGGAGCACACCTGGATCCGGCCCGACCGCAAGAAGCGCATCTTCCTCGTCGAAGAGGCCTGGCACATCATCAACAGCCCCTTCGTCGCCCAGCTGTTCCAGCGCCTCCTGAAGTTCGGCCGCCGCCTCGGCCTGTCCTTCGTCGCGGTCGTCCACCACCTCTCGGACGTCGTCGACGGCGCGGCCGCCCGCGAAGCCGCGGCCATCCTCAAGATGGCCTCCACCCGCACCATCTACGCCCAGAAGGCGGACGAGGCGCGCGCGACCGGCCTCGTACTGGGCCTCCCCCGCTGGGCGGTCGAGATCATCCCGACCCTCACCCCCGGCATCGCCGTATGGGACGTCAACGGCAACGTGCAGGTCGTCAAACACCTCATCACCGAAACCGAACGCCCCCTGGTCTACACGGACCGCGCCATGACCGAGTCCTCCGCCCCCTCCCTGCTCCACGACGACATGCTCGCCGCCGAACTGGAAGCGGAGGAACGCGCCCTGTCCATCGAACGCCGTCGCGGCAACGGCGGCCCGGGTTCCGCGACCACGGTGGCCTGAGCATGCACGACGCAAGACGTACGGAGCCCCGCGCAGCCGGCGGCGTCCCGGACGGCCTGCTGGTCGGCCTCCTGGCCTTCCTCCTCGGCCTCGCCGTGCTGGTCTGGTCCGCCACCGGCCTGGCGGCCTTCTTCGCCAAGGGGGCCTGGCCGGACACGGTCACCTTCTCCCGTACCCCGGGAGCCGTCCGCGCCCTGATAACGCAACCGCACGACGTCCCGGGCGCCTGGCCGGACACCGCCCCGGCGGCCCTGTCCGGCTGGGGCCTGTTCTGGGGCCTGTTCATCAGCCAGCTGCTGGTCATGTTCGTACTCATCGTCTTCGCGATCGGCGTGTTCGCCCGCACCAAGTCCCGCCGCGCCCTGGCCAAACAGGCCGCGGCGGACCACGCGGCACAGCCTCGACCCCGGCATCCGGGACCCGCCCAGCAGCCGGTCCCCGCCACATCCGCCCCCACATCCACCCCTGCAGCCACCCTCGCCGCGCCCGCGGAACCGCCCGCACAACCCGCGGACCCGCAGCTCGCGGCGTCCCCTGCCGGGCCGATGCCTCCGGCCCCCGCACGCGCAGCGGGCCGTACGGCTCCCCCGGCGGACGAGGCCTACCGCTACGGCTTCGGCTGCGCCCCGGCCGCCCCCGCGACCCGGCAGCCCCGTATGGCCTACGGCGGCCCGAACGACAGGTTCCGCGCGGCGGCACAGCGCATCCAGGAGACGGAGGGCGCCGCCCTCATCGTGACCTCCTCCCCCACCCTCTGGGCCGAGACCAAGGACGCCCGGGCCAAACTGGGCCCGGTCCTCGTGTACGACCCGTCGCACCTGTGCGACACCCCGGCCCGCATGCACTGGAACCCGGCAGAGGGCTGCGCCGAGCGCGACACCGCCGCCGCCCGTGCGATCGCCCTGCTGGCCCCCGTACGCCCGCAGGCCCGTCTGGACGCGGCCGTCGCGGACACCGCGGAAACGCTCCTGCGAAGCTGGCTCCAGGCGGCCGCCCTGGACGACCGCCCCTTCAAGCAGCTCCACCGCTGGACCCAGGGAAACGCCGCCCAGGAGCCCGTCCGCATCCTGCGCACCCATCCCCAGGCGGCCCCCGGCGCGGCCGGCGAGCTCGAAAGCGCCCTGACCGCCCACCCCGAACGACGCGAGCAGGCCCAGTACCTGACGGCCCGTGCCCTCACCTGCCTGACCTCGATCCACATCCGTGAGGCCTGCAACCCGAACCGAAGCGATTCCCTCACTCTGGCTTCGTTCCTGGGCGAAGGGGGCAGCCTGTACGTGGTGGGCGAACCTCTGGAAGACCCCCGCACCCACCCGGGTGCGATGCCATTGCTGACCGCACTCGCCGCTCACGTGGTCGAGCACGGCCGTCGCATGGCCGCACGGTCATCCCACGGTCGGCTCGACCCACCACTGTCCCTGATCCTGGAGGACGTGGCGGCCGTGGCCCCCGTCCCCCAGCTCCCGGAACTCCTGACCGACGAGACGCTCCCCCTCCTCGCCCTGTGCCGCAGCCGCGAACAGGCCCGCAGCCGCTGGCCGGATGCGGAGCTCCCGTAAGGCCACTACGTCCTCTACGGCCTCTGGAAGACGAACTCCTGCTCCTCGGCGGACGGATCGCTCGCCAGGGGTACCCGCACTCCGCTGTCCTGGAACCCGACGCGCCGGTAGAAGGCCTGGGCCCGCTCGTTGCGCTCGTGGACGTACAGCCGTACGCGTTCCAGTGCGGGATCCTCCAGCGACCAGGCCCACTCCAGCGCGGCCCGGAACAGTTCCTCCGCCAGCCCGGCACCCCGCCGGCCCTCGCGGACGTAGACGCCGACGATGTGTCCCTGGGTGGTCTCGATCTCGCGGTCGAGGAAGTCGGTGGTCCCCAGCTCCTCGACCAGCACGGTCACGGTCCCGTCCCATACCCCGTCGGGCCCCACGGCCACGAACTGCCGCACGGCCCGCCCGGAAGCCGCACCGGCGGTCCGCTCCTGCCAGAAACTGTCCGGCCGGGCCTCGGCGAGCTCAATCGTGTCGAGGAAGGCGATGGGAGCCGCAGGATCGTAGAGCGAAGCGATCCGCAGCTCCTTGACCTGCTCCCACTCGTCGACGCGTACCGGACGTATCACATGCTGGATATCACTCATAGTCAGTGATCCTAATGAGCGGAGCATGCAGACTTCATCCATATATCCGCTGGGCTGTAAACGCAGAAAAGCCCCGCACCGGACCCGTAAAGGTCTGGTGCGGGGCTTCCGCAATGATTGTTCGGCGGCGTCCTACTCTCCCACAGGGTCCCCCCTGCAGTACCATCGGCGCTGAAAGGCTT